>NZ_JAZGVT010000056.1:0-90383 GCF_036440755.1 Methylobacter sp. Wu8
TAAAACGATTAAACCATCCCTGTTTCGGCTGACAGGTACCCTGGGTTCCGCTTAACAACTTGTTACCGGCTGAGATCGGAGGTAGGCATGGTTGGGGGGCTTTTTTCAGGGCTGACTAACTAAAACCGCGAAATGTAAAATTAGCGGCCATTAGCAATTTAGTTTGTTGATCGGCAAGCGTCGGCCATAAGCGGTAGTTCATGAGTGGCAAGTTTTGGGCCGTGAAACAGAAGCGCCCATCCAGCGAATTCCAGAAGATAGTTGCAATCGGATAGGTCAAAATCCCCTTCAAAGAGTTACAGGTTGAGCTCAACAATATGAGGTTTAACCAGAGTGTGGTGTAGGCTTCGGCACAGACATTCCACGTAGCACGGCGGGACGCGCGCCGACACGCTCTACCCAGTCGTTTAGTGCTGTCTTGTTTGTAAACTGTTCGCCAAGCGCGTCCTTAAAAAAGGACTTTGCGGCAAATATCCATCCATAGCACGCAATATCCGCGATTGAGTAGTTGGACCCGGTGAGAAAAGGTGTTTCACTCAATCGTTTGTCCATCACGTTGAGTAGACGCGCAGATTCCGTTGTAAAGCGCTCTATCGCCAGTGGAACTTTTTCTGGCGACCTAACGGCGAAGAATCCCAATTGTCCCAGCGTTGGACCGATACCACTGATTTGCCAGCTCAGCCATTCCAGCGCTCTATAGCGCTCTGGCCCTGACTGGGCTAGAAACTTGCCAGTCTTTTCGGCGAGGTAGATCAGGATAGCGCCTGACTCGAAAACCGAGAGTGGGCCGCCTAACGCGTCATCGTCAATGATCGCCGGGATCTTGTTGTTGGGAGCAATTCTTAGGAAGTCAGACGCGAATTGCTCGTCCTTACCGATATTGACGGGGTAGACGGTATAGGGCAATCCCATCTCCTCAAGTGCAATAGAAATTTTGTGACCATTGGGTGTCGCCCAAGTGTAGAGGTGAATCATTTGTTTGCCTTTTAGGGTTGATACCTCGCTGATAGCAACAGCACCACAATTAATGGAAAGCGTGCCAAGTTAGTGACAAAAATAATGAAAAATTCCGGCAGCGTTTATTTTTTAGTCATCCGGTCAGGCTATGTGCTATCAGTATTTCTGCTGCGGCACGGGCGCTTCGCATCGCACCGGATTGCTGCTGCATCTGCTCTTTGGCTATCGCACCGGCAATCAGCATTGCCAATTGATTGGCTAATTGTTCGGCATCATTGGCGCCGGCCTCGCGAGCCAAATCGGCCAATAATTGGACAAAGGACTCGGAAAACTCGGCAGTTGCCTGTCGAATCGGATGGGCATTTTCGGCAAATTCGGCGGAAGCGTTGATAAACGGACAGCCACGAAATTTCGGACTGGATTGCGGTTCGTCAAAAACATCGAAAATCGCCAACATTTTTTGTTTGGGACTGTCGGCGTGTGCGTAAATGCCCGCACTAATCCGTACGCCGAAGGCTTCGCGGTTTTTGTGCAAATACGCTAATACCAAATCGTGTTTTGACGGAAAGTATTTGTATAGGCTCATTTTAGTGGTGCCGGCTGCCTTGACAATCGCATCAACGCCTGTGGCTCTAATACCTTGAGAATAGAACAACCCGGAAGCAATTTGCAGAATGTGTTTTTGAAGATTGCGGGCCATAAATGAAAAAATGATCAGACGGTGAAAAATCCGGCAATTTACCCATAGTAACAATTCAGGAATGCCTTAAAAAACCAGTACTGACATTACCTTCACCTGGTTTTTCGATACATTCAGTATTGAAGAGGCTCATTCAGCCTAGCGTGTAAATGAAATCCGCCCGTAGGTATGGTGCCGACTCCTGTGGTCAGGAAACCGGCAGCCGCCCGCTTCGTGGTTTAAGCTAAAGTTGGATAATCGGTGTAGCCACGCTCATCCCCTTGATAGAACGTTGATGGGTCGGCTTCATTCAACGCGGCACCGCGTTTGAACCTCTCAACGAGATCGGGATTTGCCAAAAAATGAGTGCCGAACGATACCAGATCGGCCTTGCCAGTACTGACGGCTGCCGCAGCTCGCTCGGCGTCGTAGCCGCCGTTGGCGATGTACGTACCGCCGAACCGACTCTTCAATTCGGCAAAGTCGAATTGCCCTTCGCCTAGTTCCACGACATGCAGGTAAGCCAGTCCATACCGGCTGAGTACATCAGCCGCGTGGCCAAAAGTTGCCCGAGGGTTGCTGTCACTGATGGAGAAGATGTTGAAATTGGGCGATAGCCGGACACCAACACGGTCAGCACCGAACACCGTGATGACTGCCTCGACTATTTCCTTCATGAAACGAGCACGGTTTTCCACCGAGCCGCCATAGGCATCGGTCCGGGTATTCGTGCCATCGCGTAGAAACTGATCAATCAGATAGCCGTTGGCCCCATGAATCTCCGCACCATCAAAGCCGGCCAGTTTGGCGTTTTCGGCTGCTTGACAAAAGTCAGCGACTACACTTGGAATCTCATTGAGCTCCAGTGCCCTTGGAGTTTCATAGGATTTGAGTCCCTCGTAGGTAAAGATTTCGCCGTCGGCTTTGATAGCGGACGGAGCCACTGGCAGCGCACCATTGGGCTGCACCAACGAATGAGACAGCCGACCAACGTGCCAGAGTTGCAGGAAGATGCATCCACCCTCCGCATGAACAGCGTTGGTCACTTGTTTCCAACCGGCAATCTGAGCCTCAGTAAAAATACCGGGCGTTCCCAGGTAACCTTTCCCCTGTGCTGAAATCTGCGAGCCTTCCGAAATGATGAGGCCGGCAGTAGCGCGTTGCCGGTAGTACTCGGCAACGGTGGGGGTCGGTACGTCACCTTCGCCGGCCCGGCTACGCGTCAACGGCGCCATAACCATCCGGTTCCTCAATGGCAGTGAGCCGATTTGAATGGGGGACAGTAGGCGGTCGATATTTTTAGTGGTCATAATGTACATCTCTCAAATCAAGGATTGATGGATCGGGAATTCAGTAAAAATGTGCGTGGTGAGCCGTTACAGCCAACTCGCACCGATACGGCCTTCATGCCGCAGATGCTTGCCGATGCGCTGAATCTCGGCTTCGCCCTGTGCAAGCGCCGCTCTGCTGGTATGCACCGAGTAATGGCCCAACACCAGGTCATGCGGATGCTTTACCGCCGAACCCAGCACGAAGGTCGTGTCGCCTTGCGCCACGAAATCGATGGCCTCGCCGGACTCTTCAAACACGACAAGTTCGCCGGCACTGACAGGTTCCTCCATGTCGAGCTGCCCCGCGCTGACCGCCAGCCATGCCACGGTGTGGCCGGCAGGCGGCGTGTAACGCCAGCGCTCTCCGTCTTTCAGGCTTACAGCGAGATAGTTCATGTCCGAAGGTGCAGGAATAAGGCTCTGTGCCGATCCATAGCGCCCGAGCAGGACGCGCGCAGGACCGTCCTGGGGGACCTGAGAAGGTATCAGATAGAGGCTTTGCGCTGGCGCATTTTCTTCCGAAGCGGGCAAGGCCACCCAAAGCTGGAAGCCAAGAATGGGTGACTCGGTGGCTGGGCCGGCGGCGTGCCATACTCCATTGCCTGCATGCATCCACTCCACGCCTCCCGCTTGCAGGACGCCGGCCTTGCCGGTCGTGTCTTCATACGTCACATCGCCTTCGATCATGAAGGTCAACGTCGCGATTCCTGAATGCGGGTGCATATCGAAGCCCTTTTGACCATTCTTGGACTTGAAGCCAAAGAGGTCAAGAAACACAAAAGGTTTCAACAACTCCCCCAAATCGCCCGGACTCACGAGCCGTGTAATTGGTCCATGAGTGCTGCCGCGAGTGCGAAAGACGATGGCGCGAGCTTTAGTGGTCATTGCGGCAGTCATAAGGGGTTGATTGAGATTGCAGGGAGAACAGAGAGAAATACCATGCATCAGTGTGCCTCGCTCGATTGGGATATGGGTTTTAGCCGCCAAGCTACGAAGGCGGACAACAGGCCCAGCACCATCGCAGGTACAGGACTACCGCCGATTACAACCAGATGTGTCGCCACGCCGCCAATCATGGTCGCGCTCAGCAGCAAGCCGCCGAAGAAGCCAGCGCTAGGCGCCAACAGCAGCAGCACGCCGGCGACTTCAATCGCGCCCGTCAGGTAGCGAAGCCATTGGCCGACGCCGATGGCATCGAACACCTGGATCATCTGCGGCGCGCCGGCAAGCTTGGCACCGCCGGCCGTGCCGAAAGCTAGGGCCAAAAGTATACGAACGCCCCAAACAATCCGGCGTTGCGTGAGAGATAGTGAAGAAGTAGTCATGAAAATGTCCTTACGTTTGATTTATAGAATTGACGGGACTTGCGCCCCAGTCGTCAGTAGGATATAGCCAGCCTGATTAATTGACTAGATGGCGTAGTCTGATTAGACTCATCCATAAATGATTGTAATTATGACCCTATGCTCGATCTAAATGACATTGCCTTGTTTGTTCAAGTCGTACGCAGCGGCAGCTTTGCAGAAGCGGCGAGACGCCTGGGTATGCCTCCAAACACCGTGAGTAGGCGCGTCCAGCAACTCGAGGCGCAACTCGACACGCGGCTATTGCAACGCTCCACCCGCAAGCTCACGCTCACCAGTGCCGGCCAGGCATTCCATGAACGTTGCGCGGGTGCGATCGACGGCCTGACCGAAGCTGGACAGGAATTGCTGACGGGCAACCAGGAACCAAGCGGCTTAGTGCGCGTTGCCGCGACAGCTGATTTCTTTGATTTTTTCCCAATGGAATGGGTGGCCGATTTTCTGTCCACCCATCCACGGGTGAGGCTCGAATTTGTGCTTAGCGATACCAAGGCCGATTTGATTGCCGATCGGATCGACCTGGCGATTCGTGGCGGCCCATTGCAGGACTCGGGTTACATCGGTCGCGAAATTCTGCGTGCCGGCAGCGACGGCATGATGGCCAGCCCCAGCTACATCGCTACTCGCGGCGCACCTGGCACGCTGCAAGATTTGGTGAATCACGACTGCGTGAGCTTTAGTCATCCCAGCGGCCTCACAACGTGGCGGCTAGCGGGGCCAGATGGCGTGGAAGAAGAGGTTCAGGTTAGCAGCCGTTTTAACGGCAATACAGCCCAGGCTCTGCGCAAGGCTACGGTGGCCGGTCTCGGAATTGCATTGCTGCCATCCGCCATTACCAGACTCGACCTTCAAGCCGGCCTGCTGGTACCGGTATTACCTCAATACCAGCGCAGGGGCTACGGTCTGCATGTGCTTTATCCGAGCCGGCGTCAACTACCGTTGGCGGTGACAGCATTTATTGCATTGGTAATGGAGAAGCTGGGTAGTGCGCTGGTCGTCACTAGCAGAGGCGTTTCGGACTGAGAGGCCTGGGTAACCTTAAGGCTCTCTAAATTGCAGAGCCGGTCGAATTAGCCAATGGATGTATGGCTTAGTCTATAGTACGTCAGGCCGAGTCCCCGCGTGCTTGACTCCTGACCGATAAAACTTGAGCCAACTTCTGCGCACGGAAAGCCTCGGTGACGAAATCAACAAAAGTGCGCGTTTTAGCCGGCAGCAGTTTTTGGCTGGAGAAATACAGTGAAAGCGGCCCGATGTCGCCATGCCAGTCCGGCAGCAGTCGCTCCAGTGCGCCGCTTTCCAGATGCGGCGCGGCATGCGGAACGGCAACCAGACCGACGCCGAGGCCCAGCAGCGTCGCGCGGGAAAGCGCGTCCGGATCGTTGACCATCATCACCGGCTTTTGAATCGCTACCAACTCGGTACCGGCGCT
This sequence comes from Methylobacter sp. Wu8, assembly GCF_036440755.1. Classification (NCBI taxonomy): domain Bacteria; kingdom Pseudomonadati; phylum Pseudomonadota; class Gammaproteobacteria; order Methylococcales; family Methylococcaceae; genus Methylobacter; species Methylobacter sp. Wu8. The sequence continues at coordinate 5,764 of NZ_JAZGVT010000056.1, forward strand.
GTTGCGCATGACCAGCGTACGCACGCGGCCATTTAGCGGTGAACGCAGCGTCACGCCGGCGAGTTCGGCAAGTCCGGTTGGATCCTGGGGACGATTTTTACCTCGCAGGAAAGCCGGCGATGCCACCGCAATCAGATGTATACGTCCCAGTTCGCGCGCCACCATGCCCGGTGGAAGATCGAAACCACCACCAATCGCCGCATCGAAACCGTCGGCAATCAAATCCACCGGTCGGTTATCGAAATACCAGTCCGGCGTCACTGCCGGATACCGCTCGAGAAAGGCCGGCATCAGCGGCAATAGATAATCCATCCCAAACCCCGGAGCCGCGCTTAGCTTGAGCACTCCGGCGGGCTGCCCGGCATTGACAGTGATGCTGGCAATCGCATCTTGGATGCTGTCGAGACCAACCCGTACCGACTGTAGGAAATGCTCGCCCGCTTCGGTCAGGGTTAGGCCGCGCGTACTGCGCTGGAACAACTTCACCCCTAGGTTGCGCTCCAACTGGGCGACGTTGCGGCTGACCGCCGCTGGCGTCAGTGCCAACCGGCGCGCCGCCGCCGAAAAGCTGCCCGTTTCGGCACTCCGGACGAAAGACTCAAGATTGGCTAGGGTTTCCATGATTCAACTTTCAACTAATAATTGAAACAGATTCTAACAGGTCACTACTACTGCTAGAAACCGGAAGCGCCTAAAATTCAAACCCGTCACACAGCTTATCCACTTCATTCACAGGAAACATCATGAAAATAGGTATTATTGGTTCTGGCGCCTTAGGCTCCAACGTTGCACGCGCACTTTCCCAAAAAGGTCTTTCAGCAACAATCGCCAACAAATCTGGGCCTGCATCGCTGGCAGCCCTGGTTGCAGAATTGGGTCCCAACATTACGGCTGGTACAGTAGAAGAAGCTGCCAGTGCGGATATCGTGCTTGTGGCCGTGCCTTGGGTCGCGCTTGAGTCATTATTGAGCGGCTTACCAGCCTGGAATAATCGTATCGTAATCGACGGCACCAATCCGGTCTTATTCCTTGATCCGAACTTGCCTGATGCGAAAGACCCAAGCAATCCACTCGCCGCTTACGGTATCAAGGCAATCGATCTGGGCAACCAGTATTCGAGCGCGGTATTCCGTGAGTTGGTGCCAGGTGCACGCGTCGTTAAGGCATTCAACCATCTGGATGCCAGAGTACTGTCGCAGCCAGAAGTTGCCGGTGGGCAACGTACTCTATTCTATTCGGGTGACGATGCTGCGGCAAAGGCCGAAGTCCGCAAACTACTTGAAACCACCGGATTTTTCCCTGTTGATCTTGGCCCCCTCGATGTTGGCGGACCGTTGATGCAACTCCCATTCGGTGCATTAGCCATGACAAACTTCATCAAGGAATAACGGTATTGAGCTCTGTCATCAGCAACGGTTATGGTGGCAGAGCAGATGCCAATTTCGATAGATGTAACTTTGTATAGTAAAGGTTTCCGACGAAGCGCTCTACAAGGCTAAGGAGCAGGGGCGCAACCGCGCGATTCTTGCATCACCATTCAGGTGTTGTCTCGGTTGCCGTCATTCATAAATGGCGGCTTTCCGGCAGCATAGTTTCAACGCTGTCTGACCGGTTAGGGTCGATTCCTGCCGAGCAATCCACGCGATATCATTCATTGCCAATGGCTGCTTTACTATAATTTTTGCTGGCCGCCAGAATTCTATAAACAGTAGCTTCTCCGATTTTCAACTCTCGGGCAATCTTGGCTTTTGCCATACCGCTTTCGGCAAGGCTTACGACTTCTTGCCTTAACTCGGTCGGCAACGGTGTTCGACCTTTATACTTACCCGCTGCTTTGGCTTTAGCGACACCTTCCCGTTGCCGTTCCAGCATCATTTCCCGCTCGAATTGTGCAACGCCGCCCAGAACGGTCAGCATCAGCTTACCGGTCGGGGTCTGCGTGTCCATGCCGAGATTCAGAATCCGTAAGCCAACCTCTTTTTGTTCCAGCGTTTTGATAATGGCCATGAGGTCGGCAACGGATCGAGCCAACCGGTCGAGTTTGGTGGCCACCAACACATCGCCTTCCCGCGCAAATTCCAAAGCGGCTTCAAGTTGTGCGCGGACGGCGACGGAAGACACTTGCTCCTGAAAGATTTTTTTGCACTGGGCGGCTTCGAGTTCCCGCAGCTGTGCTTCAAGACCGGCTATTTGATCGACGGTCGAGGTTCTGGCGTATCCGATGATCATTTTTCCCTCACAAGAGTCTCTAATGTTGTGATAGAGTGTCGATCATAAATCAAAATTGATTCTATTGATAGTCTTTTAAGGCCTTATTTAATCTATCACTAGAGCAAGGTCTATTGATAGACTAGATTTACCAAAGCTCTATTTTTCAGAGACGGGTATTACCAAAGGGGCTATTAAGAGGAACAGCGACAAAATGGCCGCCCGGAATATTTCGTGCCATAACAACCATCAGCAACGATACAAAACAGCATGGCACGACTGAACATATTAACCCAGGACGAAATCAACTCGCTTTATGCGATACCCTCGCTGGATGATGAAGAACGGTCATTTCTGTTCTCCCTCGATGCCGATGACATAGCCATACTCGATAGCCTTGAAAACAACATCGCCCGTAAAGTTGACTATATCTTGCAGCTTGGTTATTACCGGGCCGTCAATTATTTCTTCTTGTTCAGCTTCCAAAGGGTGAAGGCGGATACGGCGTTTATTATGCAACTGTATTTTCCGGAAGAACCCTTTCCTAAAAAACAGGTATCGAAAAATCATCACTACCGGAACCGCTGTGAAGTGATGCGTAAATTCGGTTTGAAAGAGGCCGATACCGGTCTTCAGACCCAATTACTCAAAGAAGCCAAGGTACTGGTCAAACGTCACTCGCTGGCTAAATTCGTGTTGGAAGGCTTGCTGATCTACTGCCAACAACAAAATGTGATCAGACCGGCGTATTCAACCTTCCAGGATATTATTTCGACCGCGCTTCAGGAAGAACGCAACCGGTTGGTCAATAAGCTGTACACCGATGCCGATAAAGCACTCCGTGCGCAATTGGATAAGTTGTTACAAAACGACGAGCTGTTTTATAACCTCACGTTACTCAAAAAAGATCAGAAAAATTTCAGCACCACGGAAATCAAAAATAGCGTGGCCAAACAACAACTGATCCTCGGCATTTACCAGCAGTCCCGGCTGCTGATGCCAAAACTGGGGCTATCAGAGCAGAATATTATCTACTATGCGAATCTGGCGGAATTTTACACCATCCAGAAACTCAGGCGCTTTACCGATAAAAACCTGACCCGGTTGTATTTGCTTTGCTACGTTCATCGCCGGTTTCTTAAAATCAATGATTCTCTGGTGACCAGCTTAATCCAGAAAATGAACAAATATGCCGATGACGCCGAAGATTATCAACGCTCAAAAATTGAGTTGCTGACAAACGTCGATACAAAACTGCGAAATCAGGCCTGCCAGGTGTTAGCCATCAATATTGATAACCGTATTCCTGATGAACAAGTGAGAGCCAAAGCCTTTGAGGTGGTTCCCATGGCCGATTACAAACAATTCCTGGATGATTTTAAAAAGCCTAATCTGGATCGAGACTTTTACCGCTGGCAATACTATACGCAACAGGCATTGACCATTAAAAAGAATATTCGCCCCTTATTCAAGGTGTTGGACTTTTCTTGCACGCATGAGGGGTTGACGCAGGCGATTGAGTTTTTAAGAAAACACCTGAGCGGCGGCCAATCATTTCGGGACTATCCGTATCAAGATGTACCCTTGAACTTTTTTCCCCAATCGCTAAAAAAGCTTCTCACTCTCAAAGTAAAAGTTGACGGTCAAAAAGTAGTCAAACTGGTGGATGGCGACCGCTACGAATGCATGGTTTATCACCAGATCAAACAAGGTATTGCCAACAACACGGTCTTTATCAAAGACAGCATCAGCTATCGTACCCTGGACGATGAATTGATTGATGCTGAATACTGGGCCGAGCACAAAGATGAGATTCTTAAGCAACTCAATATGCCGTTGTTGTCGATGGACATTGCCACCTTGCTGGCCGAGCTCGAAAAAAACCTGAAAACCAAATACGACCTGGCGAATGAACACATTCAATCCGGCGAAAACTCCAGTCTTAAACTTCAACACAATAAGCAAGGCGACATCGTCAAATGGACGCTGCCCTATACCCGGCTGGATGACGACATTAACAATCCTTTTTATGAAAAGCTGCACGTTTCAAGTATTGCCGATATTCTCCGATTTTCGGCAGAAGCCACCGGCTTTCTAAAATCATTTTCGCATCTCCAACCCAAATATTCGAAATCAACCGCCGATCCTGAAGTCATTCATGCCTGCATTATCGCCAATGCGACCGGTACAGAAACCAAAAAAATGAAAGCGATCAGCGACGTGAAAGAGCAAGACCTGGACCGGGTGAATAAAAACTATATCCGCTATCAAACCCTCGCTACAGCCAATGATGCCATCATGAATCATACGGCCAAGTTACCCATTTTTTCGGAGTACAACTTGTCTGATTATGGCGTCCACGCCAGTGTTGACGGTCAAAAATTCGCAACGAAATACCATACGATCAAATCACGGTATTCGAAGAAATATTTCGGCATGTTGCAAGGCGTTGTCTTATTCTCGCTAAATGCCAATCATCTGCCGCTTTGCCTTAAGGTCATCGGCGCCAATCAGCATGAAAGCCACTTCTTGTTGGATATTGTCGAAAGCAATACCTCGGATGTTGAAATTACGGCTGTTTCCGGCGATATGCACAGCATCAATCGCGTCAACTTCGCACTGATGTATATGTTCGGTTACCGGTTTATGCCGCGCTTTACTCAGTTGCGTGACAAATCCGAACATGACCTGGTGAGCTTCGATGAGATCGAGCACTATGCCAAACAAATTATCAAACCCAGCAAAAAGGTCAATAAAGCACTGATTATCAAGGAATGGGATAAAGTCTTGAGAATACTGGCTTCATTGGCCACTAAAAAAACGACACAAAGCCAGATTGTCAGTAAATTATCCGCTTACAAAAAGCTCAATCCGACCTTGAAAGCGCTGATCGCCTTCGATGAAATTATCAAGACCAACTATTTGCTGGATTATATCGACAACAAGGAAGTACGCGAAGTGGTGCAAGGTTCATTGAATCGAGGCGAATCCTATCACCAATTAAGCGCTACCATTGCCAAAGTCAGCGGCGGCAGGATGCTGAATGGAAAGACTGAAATTGAACTCGACATCAATGCCGAATCCATTCGGCTTATTGCCAATGCGGTGATTTTCTATAATGCGACCATTTTGTCGGCACTTCATCAGCATTATCGATCCGTACACCCAGACAAGGCCAAAGAAATACTGCGTTTTTCGCCCGTTGCCTGGCAGCATATTAACTTCATTGGCAAGTATGAATTTTACAACCGGGGAAGTCTTCTTAGTATTCAAGAAGTTATCAAAAAACTGATTGGCGATTTTGAAATCGATTTTTCGGCTGCAAGACAGTGATACCAAGGGCTCCAGATGGATGCCGGGACAAACCGTTCTTTTGGTTAATTAACCCCTAGAAGAAGTGAATGTAGAAGAATTAAAAACACTAGCTAAAGAAACAAGATAATTGTTTCTTTTAAGAGAACAATAAAGCAGAAAATCCAGGATATTTTTTCGACAGGCCGATCAGGTCGGGACTGGCCAGGACAGAATCAGATCGCTTTTCGGGATTGATTAGTTAGACATCGGGAAACAATCGCCCAAGACCTCGCATAATGCGCCCTATGCAAAAAAGCCCCGGTGATCTAACGATCTTACACCGGGGCTTTTCTACATAAGCCTGCATGTATTATGCGAAGTCTAATGATGGCGTTCATCGCTTTTCCAAGTGCTTGCCGTGCGATCTTATCCACCGTTGATTACCGTATCGAGGCTTTATCGATACCACTATGAATTGTCCAACCGCCACCGAAAGCCCGGTAAAGCGACACCATCGCCACGCTGACTGCGGTTTCGGCTTTTGCACGTTCGTCGCTGACGGCCAGTTTGCTGCGCTGCGCATCCAGAACGACCAAATAATCGCCTGCACCACATTGATACATCGCGTCGACCAGCCGGTAAGCTTTTTCCGCCGACCCTTCCGCTTCAGTCAATTGGCTGAATCGATCCCTGGCGGAACGATGCGCGACGAAGGCGTTTTCCACGTCCTCCAGGGCTAGCAAAAAGGTAAGCTCGTAATTGGCAGCGACCTGATCCAGCCGCGCATCGGCTGCGGCAATATGGGCGCGGATGCGTCCGGCGTTGAATATCGGCGCCGAAAGCCCTGAGCCTAGCGCGTAAACGCTCTCAGCTAGACTCGGAAAACCGCCGACCGCCAGCGCGCCGACACCACCACTGGCCGACACTACCAGCTTTGGATATAGATCGGCCCGCGCAGAACCCAGGCTGGCCGCCGCCGCACTGACTTCGGATTGCGCCAGACGCAAATCGGGACGTTGCACCAGTAAATCGGACGGCAACAGGTTTGGCATAGTAGGCGTTGCCTTCGGCAACGGGCCGACGCCAGCCAGTCGGTTTTCTAGGTTTTCCGGCGGCTCTCCCAGCAACACGCCCAAACGATGGATCAGATTTTGCTCGGCGTTGGTCAGTACCGGTAGTGTCGCTTCCGTGCTCTGCAACAGCGTTTGCTGACGGGCCATATCCGCCTCGTTAGCCAGTCCGGCTTTAAGAAATACCTGCAAAGTCCTCAATCGTTCGCGTTGCAACTCGATATTTCTTTGCAAAATGCCGGTACGTTGCTGCACGCCGCGCAGCTCCAGATAGTTTGTCGCCACCTGAGCTAGCAGGCCGACTTGCGCCGCATGCAAGCCTTCTTGACTGCCTTCGGCTTGCGCGGCGGCGGCTTCCGCTTCCAAATGCCGGCCTCCGAACAAGTCGATTTCCCAGCGTGCCGCCAATCCGCCGCTAACGGCATCGGCAGTGGGCGTAATCAATTTGATGCCTTGCCCGCTCGGTACGCCGACTATACGGTCTATGCGTTTTTCCCGGCCGCCGGAGAGTGAGAAATCGAGGCTGGGATACAACGCCGCTTCGGCGCCGGTCACCATCGCGTTGGCTTCGCGGACGCGAGCAGTGGCGATCTTGAGGTCGTGGTTGGCGGCCAAGGCTTTGTCTATCAACTCGTTCAGCAAGGGATCGTTGAATCCTTGCCACCAAGTCTTCAGGTCCGCCGTTTCAGCGATTTGGATGTTAGACGAGTGTTGCCATTTTGCGGGGCTATTGAGAGTTACTTGGTCGCCGACACGGGTCGGCGTACAGGCGCTTAGCCAAGCCAAGGACATAATAGTTAGTGGTGTTAAATATCGGCTATTCATTATTAGACTCCAAATTAGACTCTAGGGTCAGTGAGTGCGGCATCATCCAGCGGCAATTCGTCTGGGGCCGATTCGGCATCCGGCTGCGCACGTTCTACCCTGAACCACGCCGCATACAGCGCCGGCAGGAAGAACACCGTCAACGCGGTCGCCAGCGTCAGCCCGCCCATGATCGCGATGGCCTGCGGACCGAAGAAGTCGTTGTGCGACAACGGGATCATTGCCAGGATCGCTGCCGCCGCAGTCAACATGATCGGCCGGAAACGCCGCACCGTCGATTCGACGATGGCCGACCAGACATCCAGCCCGGCGTTTTGGTCCTGCTCGATCTGATCCACCAATATCACCGAGTTGCGCATGATCATGCCGGCCAGCGCCAGGATGCCGAGCAAGGCCACGAAACCGAACGGCGCCCGGAACAACAGCAAGGCGAAGGCAGCGCCGATCACGCCCAGCGGCGCGGTGCTGAACACCATGAAAGTCCTGGACAGATTCTGCAACTGAATCATCAACAAGATCAGCGTGACGATCAGCACCAGCGGAATCCAGATCAGGATAGATTTTTGCGCGGTCACCGCGTCTTCCTTGGAGCCGCCGGTTTCGATGAAATAGCCGGCCGGCAGGCTATCCTGAATCGGTTTAAGTTTAGGGATGATTTCCGCCGCCACGTCCGGGGCCATCTTGCCGTCGGCCACGTCGGCACGTACCGAGATGGCCGGGAAGCGGTTGCGCCGCCAACGCACGCCGTCCTCGAACACGGTTTCGAACTTGACGAACTGCGATAGCGATACCGACTTGCCATTAGCCGTGCGAACCGCGACGTCCGGCAGTTCGTCGGCGGCGGTGCGCAATTCGGGACTGGCCCGCCAAACGATGTCGATCAATTTATCCTGCTCGCGCAATTGCCCGACCGGGATGCCGGTGTAATGCGCCTGCAAGGCTTGCGACAAGCTGGCCGTCGAAACGCCGAGGGCGCGTGCCTTGTCCTGATCCAAGACTAAGCGGAACGAAGGCATACGGTCATGCCAGTCGTCGTTGACATCCACGGTGCCGGGATGGTTACGCACGACTTCGGCCACCCGGTCGGCAATGCCGCGCACGACGTTGGGGTTTTCACCGAGCACTCTGAATGTCAACGGATAATCCATCGGCGGCCCGACATTGAGGCGCTTCACCCGGCCGCGGACATTCGGGAAATCCGTCGCAAGAATCTGCCGGACGTGCTGCATCACCCGTTCGCGCTCCCTATTATCCTTGGTCATCACCACCAATTCGGCCAGATTGGTATTCGCCAGTTGCTGCACGATCAACATGAAAAACCTCGGCGTGCCGTTGCCGATATAGCTGGCAACATGTTCCACGTCCTCGTCCTTAGCCAGTAAAGCCTCCATGCGGCTGGCGGCGGCTTCGGTTTGTTCGAAGGAACTTCCCTCCGGTAGCCACAGGTCGACGATGACTTCCGGCCGGTTGGATAGTGGGAAGAACTGTTCGGGGACATGGGCTAAAGCCAACACACCGAGACCGAACAACGCCAGCGTGGCGATAATGACTTTCTTGCGGTGCGCCACGCAGGCATCCACCCAACGGCGCAAGCGGGTGTAGAACGGCGTGTCGAACAGGTCGTGGACCGGGCCATCGGCATTGGTATGCACCTTGAGTATCAAAAATCCTAAATACGGGGTGAACACCACAGCGCCTATCCACGACAGTATCAGCGAAATGCCCACCACCTGAAAAATCGCCACGGTATATTCACCGGCCGAGGATTGGGCCAAACCCACCGGCAAGAAACCGGCGATGGTGATTAAAGTGCCGGTCAGCATCGGAAAGGCCGTGGCACGATAGGCATACGTCGCGGCGCGCATTCGGTCCCAGCCTTCTTCCAGCTTGCGGGCCATCATCTCGACGGCAATCATCGCATCGTCCACCAGCAGGCCCAGCGCCAGAATCAAAGCGCCCAATGAAATCCGTTGCAGATCAATGCCGCACAGCAGCATGACCAACAAGGTGGCGGCCAGCACCAGCGGCACGGTCAGCGCCACCACGGACCCGGTGCGCCAGCCCAGACTCAAAAAGCTCACCACCAACACGGTGGCCAGGGCTTCGAAGAAGGTACGGCCGAATTCCGCCATCTGATTTTTAACCACCTGCCCTTGATTGGCGACCGGCTCCACGTCCACGCCTAACGGCAACTCGGTTTCGATGCGGGCCAACGCGTCTTCCACCGCTTTTTCCAGGTCGATAACATTGCCTTTGGTGTTCATCGTTACGCCGAGGCCAAGAGCCTGCTTGCCGTTGAAACGCATCTTAAATTCCGCAGGATCGACATAGCCGCGAGTCACCTTGGCAAAATCGCCGACCTTGAAGGTTCGATTTTCGATGCGTACCGCCAGATTGGCAACACTATCCACCGAGTCGAAAGAGCCGGTCAGGCGTATCGGTAGATTGCGCTGCGCGGAAAATACCGTGCCGGCCGGCGCCATGCCGTTCTGCGCCTGCAAGGCTTGAGCAACCGCCGCCGCATCCAGACCCAATTCGGCCAGCTTCTTGTCGGAAAATTCGACGAAAAGCTTTTCGTCCTGCACGCCGATCAGATCGACCTTCTCGACATCCTTGACCCGCAAAAGCTGTTGGCGGACCGAATCGGCCGCCTGTTTCAGGTCGGCATAACTAAAGCCCTCACCGGAAAAGGCGTAGATCAGGCTATAGGTATCGCCGAATTCGTCGTTGAAAAACGGGCCGATGCTGCCGGGCGGCAGCGTCATGCGGATATCGTCAACCTTCTTGCGCACTTGATACCAAAGCTCGGGAATCGCCTTGGGTGGCGTATCCTCGCGGGGCGTGACGAAAATCACCGATTCGCCGGGTTTCGAATAGCTGCGCAGATAATCCAGGTTAGGCAACTCCTGGATTTTCTTTTCCAGCCTATCGGTCAACTGCCGTTCCACTTCCAGCGCGGTGGCACCGGGATAGAGGGTTTTGACGACCATGATTCGGAACGTGAACGGCGGATCTTCCTGCCGGCCCAGCCGGTAATAAGCGAATAGGCCGCCAAGCACTACCAGTGCGATCATAAAACCGGTAAAGGAGCGATGTTTAAGGACCCATTCGCTGAGATTAAATGCTTTCATGGCTGCCCCTCGCCGCCGCGATTCTTAGGTAATCCCGGTTCTTCCGGCAAGCGGACAGCCTGCCCCTCGGCGAGGCGCTGAACGCCGGCGCTGACCAGTAATTGGCCGGCGGCAAGTCCCTCAACGGCAATGCGTTCGCCATCCAGCGTTTCGCCCAACCGAACCGGCATGGATTTGACCGTGGCAGCCTGCTCGTCAACCAGCCAGACCGAGGGATGATCGGGCTGGTTTTGCAGGGTATAGACGGCGGAAAGCGGGATGGCGATGCGGGAAGCGGTGTTCGCTGCTATATGAACGGTCGCCGTCATGCCTAATTGCGCGGCGTCCATGCCTTCGAGCAAGGTCGCCTTGACACGATAGGTGCGGCTGGCCGGATCGGCTGCCGAGGCGATCTCGCGAATTTTTGCCTTGAGTAGCCGTTCGTCGTCGGACCATAAAGACACGCTAACGGCTTGTTGGCGCTGGATTTCTGGAAGACGATGCTCGGGTACGTCGAAGTGAATTTCCTTTTCGTCGAGCTGGGCCAGAGTAACCACAGTCTGGCCGGCAGCCAGCACCTGCCCTGCCTCGACTTCCAACGCCGTAACGACGCCGTCGCGGTCGGCATGCAGCTCGGTGTAAGTCAGTTGGTTAAGCGCCTGAGCCAATTGCGCTTCCAGTGCCGCCGTCCGCTCCCGCGCTGTGGTATAAGCGGTTTCGTGCCGCTCGAACTCCGGCGGGCTGATGACTTGCTGGGTCAGCAGTTCGCGGTATCTCGCCAGATCGTCCCGCAAGAAAGTGCTGTCGGCCTGCGCGGAAGCCAGCTGAGCCTTAAGGCCCTGCACGGCGAGACGGTAATCGTTGCTGTCCAGCATTGCCAGCGGCTGACCTTTGCGTACACGATCACCAACGTCAACTTTCCGCTCCAGCAGTTTACCGGCCACCCGGAAGGATAAAGGCGTCTCGACTCTTGCCCTGACTTCCCCGGCAAAATCCCTAACACTATTAATGGTTGGCTCCCCGATTCGAAACACTTTCACCGGACGGAAAACGGTTTGCGTTTGTCCATGCTGATCGCTGCATCCTACACTTATCGTTAATGGTAGCAGCAACCAAGCCAAGGGCCAGGATTTAGTCTTAATGATGAATGCGGATTCTAGTCGGTTATAGGCAGCCGACATTAACGGAATTTTGGGTTTCGGCATTTTGCTTCTTCCTTCGGTAGTTGGTTATGATATGTTCGAATCAGTCATTCGACACTGCTTTCAATCTGGAACATGGCGGCTAACTTGGCATCATCGGCCGCGCCGGAATTACGCTGCAATTGTTCGGATCGGCAAACGCCGCTCGCCTACCCAAGGACTGGATGTTATCCTCCGCCCGCAATAGCCCTGTGTTCTAGGTAATTGCCTTGTGAATGGATCACGTCGTTCTCTTTTGTTTAGCCACTCATACCGGCAAATTGTTGAACTTGCGCAGGTTCTTATCAACCATGCGTTCGGGAAGAAATCGACGCATGAAGCTGACCTGATGCGCTAATTTTCCAGCGGTATAACGCCTTCCGGGGGCTGAGGCAGTCGCAGCTTTCAATACCGTACTTGCCACCACTTCCGGGGCATCGCCTGTATTTATCCCTTCCCGCATTAGCGCTGCCATGTCGGCACGCACCGAATCATAGACGGCAAGCGGCTGATCAGGCCTTGTTATGCTTTCTTCGAACGAGGTCCGGGTAAGTCCAGGCTCAACCAGCACAACCCGGATTCCGAAGGTGCGCAGTTCGTGGTCGAGCGATTCGGAATAACCTTCGACAGCATGCTTCGTCGCCGCATACAGCGCATTGTAGGGAGACGGTATCAAACCCAATACCGAGCTCATATTGACGATTCTGCCTTTCCCTTGACTACGCATGGTCGGCAACACGGCGTTAGTTACGCGGGTGATACCGAAGACGTTCACGTCAAACAAGGCCTGGGCCTGCGCGGCGGATGACTCTTCCGCCCCGCCGAGAAGGCCGATACCGGCATTGTTGACCAGCAGGTCGATACGCCCTGTCTGTTTCAAGACTTCGGCTACCGCGCTCTTTACCGACACTTCGTCGGTTACGTCGCAGCTCAGCATCGTGATGCCGTCGGCACTTGCTACCGCCCTGCGACTGGTTCCGAATACGCGGTAACCCGCTTGCTGAAGTGCCTTGGCCGTTGCCAGTCCAATGCCTGAAGAGGCGCCTGTAATCAGGGCTACACCAATTTCTTTATTGCTCATGTCAAATCTCCTTGGGGGTGGATAGTCTGTCGACTAAGTGTTACTATCATTTCGAAACCAATGTTACTATCAATTTGACACTAAGTCACTACTAAAAGAGTATGAACGATAAAAATATTTGCGATGACCCTTGCCCAATCGCGCGCAGCCTGGCTTTCCTGGGCGATGCGTGGAGCTTATTGATTCTGCGGGACGCACATTTGGGCCTCACTCGCTTCGACCAGTTTCGGAAAAGTCTCGGCATCGCGCCGACGATCCTGACCCGGCGGCTGGCTATGTTGACGGAGGAAGGAATGCTGGAAAAACGGCTCTACTCGGAGCGCCCTCCGCGAGAGGAGTATGTGTTGACTGCCGCCGGCCGCGACTTTCTGCCGGTGCTCGTCATGATTGGCGCCTGGGGGCACCAGTATCGCGGCGGTGGCCGGTTGGTGCGTATCCAGGATGCTGAAACGGGAGAGGAAATTAAACCGGTGGCCATCGACGAGGTCACAGGGGCAAAGATCGGGACTCGCCCGCTACGCTTTGTCCTGCCGGATGGCGGCTGATGGCATGACTGCTTGCTCTACCCTTATTAATGAAGAACTAAGCATGAGTTTTGCAACCGAGATAATCTACTTTTTATTCAATGTGTTATTGAATATATTGTTGATGAATTTAAAATAGATATTTCGACTGCAAACCAGTGATACCCAGAGTAACAGAGGGATAGCGGGACAACCGGGGAGTCGCTATTTTTGCGAAAGCTTTTATGGGCATCCCTGCACAACAAGCGGCAAAAACTACGCGACCGCTCATGCCTGCGGCGGCCCCAGCCGTCCTGCTTCATTCGTTGGATACCCCTTGTTACATGACTGAACATTATATCAATGCGCTCTAAATCAGTAGCTCAAAACCTCAAAATCCTGCATCGGATGGCTTGGCGCCGACATAGCGCCGCCAAAACATCTTGATCCAAGTATTGAAATCATCCAAATAGGTATAAGCCACCGGGATCACCAACAAGCTCAGAAAAGTTGAGGTCACCAGGCCGCCGATTACGGCGACCGCCATAGGGCTGCGGAAAGATGTATCCGCATTTCCCGCGCCGATCGCAATCGGCAACATGCCGGCTCCCATCGCAATGGTGGTCATCACGATAGGACGGGCGCGTTTCCGGCAGGAGTCCAGCAGCGCGTCCATTCGCGACATGCCATGATCCCGCCGTGCAACAATGGCATACTCGACCAGCAATATGGAGTTTTTGGTGGCAATGCCCATCAGCATAATCAGGCCTATCAGGGATGGCATGGAAAATGCTTTTCCGGTCAATAGCAGCGCGACAAAACCGCCGCCGAAAGAAAGCGGCAACGCCGCCAAGATGGTGATCGGCTGCAAAAACTCTTTGAACAGCAGTACCAGTACGATGAATATGCACAACACGCCGGTGAGCATGGCAAGGCCGAAACTGGCGAAAAGCTCAGACATCATTTCGGCGTCACCGATATTGATCCGCTTTACTCCGGCCGGCAGATTGCGGATGCTCGGCAAGTTTTGTACTGCTGAAGTCACATCCCCTAACGGCAAACCGGATAGCTCAACTTCAAAATTAATATTACGCGAGCGATCATAACGATCGATGACTGCGGGCCCGCTGGAAAGCTCCAGATTGGCCACCTGGCTTACCATCACTGCCCCGGAGCCGGCTTTGCCGGATGGAACTGCAAGCCGTTCCAACACCGACAGATCGGTTCGCCCATCCGCGGACAGTTTCACTACCACCGGCACCTGACGTTGGGCGAGATTAAGCTTGGGCAAAGACCAGTCGTAATCCCCTAACGTGGCGATACGCAGGGTTTCTGCGATAGCCGCGGTGGTGACGCCCAGATCGGCTGCACGGGCAAAATCGGTTCGTACCGCAATTTCCGGCCTTACCAGCGACGCACTGGATGCGATGCTGCCGAGGCCCGGGATGGTCCGAAGATCACGCTCCACGTTACGGGCGGCGGCGCTTAACGCCTGCGGATCGTCGCCGCTGAGCACCAGGACGTATTTCTCGCCCGAGCTGCCCAGCCCCACTTTGGTGCGCACACCGGGCAGGTTTTGCAGCGCCTGCCGGATGTTTTGCTCGATGACTTGCTTAAGCACGGGCCGATCTTGCCGGTTAGCCAGCGTAATTGTCAACGTGGCTTTACGCACTTCACCGCTTTGAGAGCCTGCAAAAGGGTCGCCGCCGGCTGAACCGCTGCCGATGGTGGTGTAAACCGAGTTCACATAAGGTACGTTTGCCACCAGTTGGCGGGCGGCTTCCGCCGAAGCCTGGGTTTGGGCAAGACTGGCGCCGGGAGATAATTCGACGAAAACCTGGGTCTGCGGATTGTCATCCGGCGGTATGAATCCCGTGGGCAGCAATGGAATCAGAAACAATGAGCCGATAAAAAATATCGCAGCCGCCGCTATCGTGGTCAGGCGATGGGTCAAACACCAGGCCGCCAGTTTCATATAGTTTTGCATGATCCGCCCTTCGGCTGGCTCGGAGTGGCCGCTGTCTTTCAACATATAAGCGGCCATCATCGGCGTCAACATCCGCGCCACCACCAGCGAAGCCAAAACGGCCAGCGCCGCCGTCCAGCCGAATTGCTTGAAGAAGCGCCCGGCAATCCCGCTCATGAAAGCCGTGGGTAGGAATACTGCAACCAGGGCGAACGTGGTAGCGACCACCGCCAGACCGATTTCGTCCGCGGCCTCCATCGCGGCCTGATAAGGTGTTTTGCCCATGTGCAAATGGCGCACGATGTTTTCCACTTCGACGATCGCATCATCGACCAGAATGCCGACCACCAACGATAACGCCAACAAGGTGACCCCGTTCAGGGAAAAGCCCAAATAGTCCATGCCTAAAAAGGCCGGGATTATTGATAGCGGCAGGGCGACAGCGGAGATGAAGGTCGCCCGCCAATCCTTTAAAAACAGCCATACGACCAACACGGCGAGCAAGGCGCCTTCGTAAAGCATGGTCATGGAATTCTGGAATTCTTCCTGCACCGGGGTGACAAAATTGAACGCTTCGGTAAATTCTATATCCGGGTTGGACATGCGCAATTCCGCTAACGCTTTTTGCACGCCGGCGCCAACCTCCACGTCGCTGGCGCCGCGGCTGCGAGTGACTTCAAATCCCACCACCGGCTTGCCGTTGAGCAAAGCCAGAGCGCGAGGTTCAGCTACGGTATCGTCAATCGTAGCGACCTGGTCGAGCCGAATGTGGCGGCCGTCCGCTAAAGAAAGTTGCAGCGGACGGAGTTCTTCTACTGAAGCAACGTTGGCCAAGGCACGCACCGGCTGCTCGCCGCTGCCCAGATTGGTGCGTCCGCCGGCGCTTTCTCTTTGTATCGCGCGCAACTGCCGGGAAATATCGGCAGCCGTCGCACCCAGCGATTGCAGCTTGACCGGGTCCAGAGCAATGGTCACTTCCCTGCTGACGCCGCCAACCCGGCTAACCTGGCCCACGCCACGCACACTGAGCAGTTTTTTGGCGACGGTATCCTCGACAAACCAGGACAGCGCTTCATCATCGCGCTGCGTGGAAGCGACCGTAATGGCCAAGATCGGCGAGCTCGCCAGATCCAGTTTGTTGACGACAGGATCGCGAAGATCGCCCGGCAAGTCGGTGCGTACTTTGGTAACGGCGGAGCGTACATCGTCTACCGCTTCCTGTACCGGCTTTTCCAGTCGAAACTCGACAGTAATGGTGACGCTGCCGTCCTGTATTTTGGTCGTGATGTGCTTTAGGCCTTGCAAGGTAGCGATAGCGTTTTCGATTTTACGCGCCACCTCGGTTTCCAGTTGAGCGGGCGAGGCGCCGGGTAATGATGCTGAGACCGTTACCGTGGGCAGATCCAGATCCGGCATGTTCTGAACCTTCATCGCCCGAAAACTTAATAATCCGCCGAAACTCAGCATCACAAACAGCATCATCGCCGGAATGGGGTTACGGATACACCAGGCGGAGACGTTCATGGCTGCACCACTTGCACATTATCGCCATCGGCAAGGAAAGAAGAACCGCCGGCTACCAGACGATCCTCGGGATTGAGTCCCGAAAGTATTTCCAAACTGTCATCGGTTCTTCGGCCCAATTGAACTTTGACCTGGGAGACCTTGACCAGTTCGCCGTTCTGCTCACCCAGTTTGAAGACATAGCTGAAACCTTCCCGCAGGGAAAGTGCAGTCTGAGGCACGGTGAGACCGGCCTTGACGCCTATATCGAATTCACCCCTGGCGAACATTCCCGCGCGCAAGCCGTGCCGGGCGGCGTCGGGCAGATCAACGTAAGCCAGACCGTTGCGGCTCTGGACATCCAGGGTCGGCGCCAGTGAGCGGATCTTGCCATTGATATTACCAACGTTGGGTACCTCGACGCTGACCGTCATGCCCGGTTTGAGCTGCGCCATTTCAGCGGCAGTGACTTCGCCACGCCATTCCAACCGGTTTTGCCGGATCATCCGAAACAATTCCTGCCCCTTTGCAGCGATCGCCCCCAAGGTGGCGCTGCGGGAAGAAATAACGCCGTCGTCGCTGGCTAAAACTTTGGTGTATTTCAGCCGCAACAATTGCGAATCCAGCTGCGCCTTGGCCGACTGCACCTTGGCGTTAGCCGTTTTTTCGCCGGTCAGATATTGGTTCACCTGCTGGCTGCTGAGCGCCCCGGAAGCCGAGATTTGTTGAGCCCGTTCGGCGTTAACGCGGGCATCGGCCAGATTCGCCTCGGCTTCGGCCAGCGCGGCCCGGCTTTGAGCGACATCGGCTAGAACGGTTTCGTCAGAAAAAACCGCCAGTACCTGCCCTTTCTTTACGGCGTCGCCCACCTGCACATTCACTTCAGTCAAGTGCAAGTCGCTTACTTCAGCGCCAATAATGGCCTCCTGCCATGCCGCTATCGAACCGTTGGCGGTCAACGTCATCGGAATATCGCGGATGGACGGCTGAATTACTGTAACGCTAAGTGCGGGCTTGGGCGCGGAAGCTGTATCGTCGGCCGCAGACTGGTTACTGCACCCGGCGATGAAGCCAACGCCGGTCAGTACGCTTAAGACTGCCAGCACAGCGTTTATTTTTCCTTTTATCATGATTTTCCTCCGGTGAAATCGGCTTGATGATTTACGTGATCTGTTTTTTCGGGGTCGCCGCTGTTCGGAGCAGCGGGGCTTGGGCCAACTTTCCGGGCATCCTCATGCTGTTCCCAGCTGCCGCCGGCTGCGCGGTAGAGCGCGATCCAGGCGCTGACCCGCTCCTGCTCTATCTCTTTAAGCGCCATTTCGGCGGACAGCACGTTACGCCTTGATGTTTCGACATCAATCAAATTACCTAAGCCGACTTGGTACAGCTCACGGACAGCCAAAAAATTTGCCCGGTAACCGGTGACGGCGTTGCGGCCTTGGGGTAAGCGTTGGCTGGCGCTATCTAATCGCACCAAGGCTTCTTCCACTTCTTTGACCGCCGTGCGCACCTTGCTGCGAAAGTTGCTTGCGGCAGCCTGGTATTGGGCTCGCGCCGCTTCCACATCGGCAGCCCGCTTGCCGGCATCGAACAGCGGCAAGCTGAGCGTCGGGCCGATCGCCCAGGTTTCCGCGAGCAAAAGCGCCGAGCCGTTAATGCTTTGCAAGGTCGGCGTGATGTTTCCCGACAGGCTCAACTTAGGAAACCGCTTGGCCAGCTCGACGCCGATATTGGCGCTGGCCTCCGCGACATTGCGCTCGGCGGCGGCGATGTCGGGCCGTTGCAGCAGCACTTGGGCAGGCAGGGAATCAATTCTGAACGCCGGCGGACTGGGCAGTTTTGCGACCCGGTCCGGTGCTCCGGTTAATAACTTACGAACCTCTGTTTCTTGTAAGCCGGTCATTGCGACAATACCTTTGATCGAGCGTTCGCATTGCGCTTGTTGTTGCAGCAGCGTTCTATTGCCTTCGGCGGCGCTGGCATTGGCGAGTGCGATGTCGCCCGGCGCACGGAATCCGGCTTTACCTGCGATTTCCGAGAGCCTGGCCGATTCCCGGCGCGACTCGGTGTCGGCCTGCACTATTTGCACTTGGCCTTCGCAATAACGATAAGCCAGATAAGCATTGGCGACTTCTGCCGCTACCGACACGCGGGCGTCGTGCCAAGCTGCATTCTTCGATTCCAGCTGGCTGAGGGCCGCCTGCTCCTGACGCGCCAAGCCGCCGAACAAGTCGATTTCCCAGCTGGATTGCAGTCCGGCCGGGAATTGGTTCCATACGAACGGATCGCTCCCAAAGGACGAAGAGGAACGCTTGGCGCTTATGCTGGAATCTATATTAGGCAATAAGGCGGCATCGGCGCCGACGAGGTTTGCCCTGGCTTTTTCAATGCGTGCGGCGGCATCGGCTACGGAGGCGCTTTCTTGTTCGGCGGCTGCTAAAAAGCGGTTCAGAACCGGATCGTTAAAGCGTTCCCACCACCGGTTAAGATCGGCCGGATCGCCCTGGTGTGCAACGGGCTGGGGAGCTTGCCAGTTGGCCGCCGCTTTCAACGGTTCGGTTTGGTAATCGGGGCCGACCGTGGTCAGCAAACCGCTGGAGCCGCATGCCGGAAGTAGCAACGGCAGCAGGCTCAGGCTGAGTGATTGCAGGTTTTTATGTCTCATATAGCACCCTGTGCGCGACGCCGGGCCTCCCCTTCGATCATCGAAACGGCGTAACCGGCCAGACGTTCGGCCAGGACATCAATTGCGTTGGCGGTGGTCAACAGCTGCGGCGCAATAGCCGAAACAACATCTTGCCCAACATAAAAATGCACGGCCATACCGACGATGGCGAAAGCCAACCGCTGAACATCGGTATCAATCCGCTGCAATCCTAAATGCTTTTTGAGCAGCGAAACCAACACTTCATGTTGCGGTTTAATCTCTGTATCGATTACCTGCTGCCAGGCTCCGGTCGGCTCGATCATTTCCCGGAAGTGCAACTTCATGACCAGCCAAATCTCCTCGCCTTTTTTCAGAGGCTCAAGAAATTCGGTGAAAAATTTGCCTAGCGCTTCGTCCAGCGACAAGCCGACATAAGCCTGGAGCTCAGAATGGCAGGGCGTTTCTCCCATCGGTTCGGTAAATGCCGCTCGATAAAGGCCCGCCTTATCGCCGAAGTAGTAGCGGATGGATGAAATATTGATTTCCGCCGCCTCACAGATTTCCCGTGTGGAGGCGGCCTTATAGCCTTTTTCGGCAAACAGCCGTAGCGCCGACATTACAAGTCTGCTGCGTGCGTCGTGAGTTTCTGTGTCGGGATTTTCGTTAGTGCCCATGCTGCCTCGGGAGTTGCTTGCAAAAAATAAATCAAACGATTGATTGTTACAATATCAATCAATCGTTTGATTGTCAACTCTGCGCAGCATGCGAAGCGCGTATTGGAATAAATTTAGCGGGTCAAAAAAAACGTGCAGGTCATTGGACACGCCTCTCACCCGGTCAATCCATAAACCGTGACCGTTTTAGTTTCGGTTTAACGCGGCGGCGGCATCCTGATCGTTACCGGCCAGATGCGCATCCCGGGGCGGCAATACATCCGCTACAGCTTCCAGGCGCTTCCAGGCCGGTGCGGGTGTTTCGCAATGTTCTTTGGGCACGAATGCCGACTCTTCGACCAGGGCCATTTTGTGGATATAGCGCGGACAGTTTGGGAACATTTCCCGCACCGTTACCCGCAACACCATTTGCGCTTCGGGCCAGTGGTTCATTAAAGGATCGTCCTCCAGTATGAAAACGCTGCCGTTCAATCGAAGCCGGGCTTGCCGCTGAAAGTCGACGAATAACAGGCCGACATGCGGGTTAACTAATACATTACCGGCCGACAGGTACATGCCGCTGCCGTCGTAAAGCGGAAAAGCCAGGGTCTGTTCGTCGATAACCTTGACCAAGCCGACGCTGCCGCCTTTGTAGGAACAATTGGGCCGCCCTTCCCCGTCAACGGTGGCCAAGAAAAACATGTTCTGTTCTTCGATAAACGCCTTGTCTTCCGGGCTGATCTTGTCGCTGACAATCGCCTCGACCAGACGGTCGGCCATAGGCCGGGTTTCAAAACGGTCTTGCAGTTGTCGGCTGCCTTCATGGAAAAATTCACTCATCGCTCCTCCTGGAGTCATTGGTTGGCAAAGATATATCGGGAATGTGGCTTGAACTTCCTTCAATAAGAATAATGGCGGCTTGCTTGGCTTGTCCGGCGGCGCCCGAATGGCGCTTCATCTGCTCCGAGACGATGGCGCCTTCTATCAGCAGGCTTAATTGCAGCGCCAGTGTTTCCGGGGATTTGGAACCGTACTGCCCGGCCAGATCGGCAATATAGCTTCGGAAATGTTCGTAAAACTCGGCGGACACCTGATGCACGGGGTTGCCCTCCAGCGGAAATTCAGCCGCGGCATTGATAAAGGCGCAACCGCGAAATTCGGGAATCGCCATCCATTCGCCGATGACGTCAAAAATCGCCAGTAACTTAGTCTTGGGCGTATCCGCCTTAGCGTCAACCTGGTCGGCAAACCAGACTCGAAAGTCCTCATCCCGCTTGCGCAGAAAGGCAAGCACCAAATCGTCCTTGGACGGGAAATATTTATAGAGACTCATCTTGGTCGTGTTTGCCGCTTTGACAATCGCATCGACGCCGGTCGCACGAATGCCCTGGCTATAAAACAGCTCCGATGCAGCTTGCAGGATTTTTTCCGGCAGAGTTAAGGACATAATGAGAACAGCAGAAAACAGGTTGATTGAGACTATACCGGTCGGTATACTGTCATGTCAATATACTGACCGGTCTATATATTTTTATAACTACAATAAATGAGACAACACGATGGAAATATTATTAATTGGCGCCGTACTGATGATTTTTGCCGTTTTGGCTTCGGCTTGGCTGATGACGTTTGCAAGATGGTTTCCCGTTAAAGGCATTGATGGCGAATTCCTTACGGACTATAAAACCCTGATCAGGGCGCATATCGATTTTGCCTTAATGGCGTTGTTCTGCCTGGGGTTTTACGCGGTCAAGGTGCCGTTATCCGTTACCGCCTGTTGGCTGGTGGTGATCGGCGGCATAAGCAATCCCTGTGTCTTTGTTGTTGCTGCATTTGATCCGAGCTTTTGGGAGAAAACGGCCTGGAGGGTTTACTCGGCTGTCAGCTTTATCGTCACTACGATAGGCTTTGGCTGGATTGGCGTCAGCTTGCTGGATTACGCTTTATAACAGTGTCGGCAGGGAGCACGGGATCGGAATTCCGGCGCTCCCGCAGTATTATTTTGTCCTGAAAATGAAATAGGCCGCACCGATCAGGCAAAAGCCCGCCCACAAATAATCGAGCTTTAACGGTTCTTTCAGATACAAAACCGAGAACGGAACAAATACCGACAAAGCGATCATTTCCTGGAGCACTTTAAGCTGCCCGACATTCATGACCGAATAACCGATTCGGTTGGCGGGTACCTGCAAGGCATATTCAAAAAATGCGATCCCCCAGCTCAGCAGCGCGGCAATAAACCACGGCTTGTTGTTCAGATCTTTCAAATGGGCGTACCATGCAAACGTCATGAAGACATTGCTGCCGCACAGCAGCAGTATGGTTGACAGCGTTACGTTCAAAATTCATGTTCCTGTTCAGATTAATGTGATGATGATTTCGCGTAATAGTTTACCGTTCTTGACGGGGTTGAATCACCTGTTTTTATCCGCGGCGGATTGGTTTCACCCCTTGCATGATATGTTAGTAGACGCCCTGTCGCCGCCAATTCGTGATAGTTTTTTGCTTGGAAATAATGTTAAATAACAGGATGCTTTAAGCATCCAATTACTTATTAAAAACGGGAGAGCAGCTATGAACACAGTTGAAATTGCAGTCGTTATTGTTTTATTGATAGCCGTACTGATTTTCTTAAAAAAACGAAAAAAATGCTCAGCCTGTTCATCAAAAGAAACGCTCGCCGACAAACCTAAAGCTCCAAAGCAGGAAAATCAACACCCGGAAGTTAAATTGGAAAGCAACCCCTTAGTGAGCGCTATACCTACAGCTGTCAATGGGCAAATAACCGATGCGGTGACGGAGCAACAACCCGCAAGTGATGTTGAAGCGAATGCTTTCCCTACCGCTATAAATGATCAAATCACCGATACAGCGCTTGCTTCTGCTTCCCTCGAACCACAACCCGCCAATAAGCCCACTGGCATTAGTGAGCTGCCTGCAAAGCCTGAAGCCGTTAGCCTTCCTGAAGATTCAATACTGAAACGGCATTATATGACCCATTTATGCACGATGATCGAATCGATTGTTCCCCCTCGGCCTACGGAATCCGTCTTGTGCCGTCATTATGATGCGATGGTGGTTACCAGAATAGGACGGTGCTTAAACGATAAAAAAGCCATGGAACAACTGATCCATGATTATGAAAATAAAAAATAACGACTGACAAATTATCTGGGCAAATTTACAAAGCCGGCTTTGCACTCCAGCTTGTTTTTTGGGAGTTGCAAAGCCGGCTTTGCCGCTTAAAAAAACATGATTTGTAGCGTCGCTATTAAAAGTTGATAAACAACGATCCCATAATCAAGTGATGCATGGTGTTATTGGTGTGTGTCGCATCATCCAGATACTGGTTCAGATAACCGGCTTCAGCCCGGAAACTTTCATTAAAGGTCCAACCCAGTCCTGCAAACGCGCGGTTCTGATCGAAACCGGACTGGCCGCCGAATTGGGTTGAATTGACCCTGATGAAAAACTCGTCCCAGGTAATCAGGCTCAAACGCGGCTCGAACGCTAAAGGATGCATGAATCGCAGCATCTGGCGTGGGCGGAAACGAACGTCATTGCCATTTAGGTAGTTGCTTTCGAATAGAGTCCTAAAAGTAAAAGTTCCGACACTGGTGGGCAGGACATAGCGAAACGCCGGCCAGACATCTTGTTGGGAAACATAACTCTTCCCGCTATTTTGTGTAGGCAGCCATGTGTAGCCGGCCCAGACAGTCGCCCGATCACTGAGCGAATAACCCACCGCGGCGCGAACCATACCTTGATTCCAATGATTCCAGTTGTCGTCGAATCGGGATTGGCCTTCCAGCCAGAGTCGCCCTTTTTCCAGTTTGGGATCCACAACTTTCAGGCTGCCCTCGCCCACGATTTGCATCCAGCTGCCGGCATCCTCAAGCAAGTCACCGGCCATAGCGGGCATGCTGACAGAACCCACCATCACGGCGGCGATTCCCCCTAGCTGCATTTTTTTCTTGATCATATCGCTTTCCTACTATGGTTTTGATGGGAGCCTAAAGTCCCAATACTGTCGCCTTGGAATCTCGCCAAAAACAACGTCCGCTCATGTTTCCCACGCGGTGCGCTCATCGCGAAGCTGGAGCTTCGCTAACTGGGTTACCAAGCCAGAGCTTGGGAACCAGCGCAATGCGTTTTTTTTCATTTTTCAACGGTCATCAATCCCAGCAATCCCTTCATCAACGCCACTGGCGTAGGCGGGCAGCCGGGAATCACCGCATCGACCGGAATGACATGGGATACCGCGCCGCAACTGGCGTAAGACACGCCGAATTCGCCGCCGCAGGCCGCGCAATCACCGGCAGCAACCACCCATTTCGGGTTGGGCGTCGCTTCATAAGTGCGCAGCAGGGCGGTTTGCATGTGTCTTGATACCGGCCCGGTGACCAACAGCACGTCGGCGTGTCTTGGCGAGGCGACAAAATGAACGCCGAAACGCTCAATATCGTAAAAGGGATTATTCAGCGCGTGAATCTCCAGTTCGCAGCCGTTACAGGAGCCCGCATCGACCTGCCTTATCGCAATGCTGCCGGAAAACCGCTTGTCTATGTGTCGTTTGATCTGAATGCCCAAAGCCTCCAGCTCGTCCTCGTTCCCATGCTCTGCATGGGAACGCATGCAAATCCGTTCGGTGACAATACCCGTGGTCAGGATTTTTTTAAAAAGTCTCAGCATTTTCCGTTCCTATAGATCATTGCCTGAATAAGAGCCGTTCAGGGATTTGTTGCACACGGGAAAATCCGGCACGATATTATTCAATACCAGCTTTTCCAACGCGGGCCAGTTCAATTGGCTGGGATCGCGCGGATAAAAACGGGCGATTTTATTGTCGGCGTCAAAACGAATGTGGCTGATAATCTCGCCTCGCCAACCCTCGACAATGCCAAGGCCTTCACTGCCCGCCTCAGGCGTTCGCCATTCGCTGCGTAGTTCACCGGTTGCCAGCTTGTCGATAAAGTTTTCTATCAGCCGCAAAGCCGTCCTGATTTCCTTGTACCTAATCCATACTCTGGAGGCAATATCGCCCTGATTTTCCAGTGCGACTTTAACCGTTACCCGATCATAAGGCGCATAAGGCGCATCGCGGCGCACATCCCTATCCTGGCCGCTGGCCCGTCCGACGTAACCCACGGCGCCAAAAGCCGCGGCAATTGCTTCGGACAAAAAACCGGCCGTGTACAGCCGGTCTTCCAGCGATGAATTAAGATCCATAGCCAGTATGACTTCCGTCAGTTCGGTTCTTAGTTCGGCTATTTCCTTCTTGATCAAGCGACAGGATGCATCCGGCAAGTCGCAGTCAACGCCGCCGGGAACGATTCTATCCATCAACAGCCGATGGCCGAACACCGTCGCATTGGTGCGCAGCCAGAGTTCACGCAGACGGGTGAACTGCATTTGCGCGAATACAAAAGCGACATCATTACAGATTGCGCCGATATCGCCCATGTGGTTGGCGACGCGTTCCCGTTCGGCCAGAATGCCGCGTATCAAAGCCGCGCGGGGCGGTATTTCAACGCCCGCCGCCTGTTCCATAGCCATGCAGGCGGCCCAGCAATGTCCGACCGTGGTATCGCCGGAGACGCGTCCGGCGAGCTTGGCTAAAGACTCGGGCGTTCTGCCTTCGGCGATTTTCTCTATGCCTTTATGCACATAACCCAAACGTTCTTCCAAATTCAGGATAAGTTCTCCGACGGCCTGAAACCTGAAATGTCCGGGCTCGATGATGCCTGCATGCACAGGACCTACCGGAATTTCATAAACGCCCGCGCCGTGGGATTTGATGAACGGATAATGCATATCGGGCGGCGTGACGCCTACCGGCGCACCCTGAACAGGAAAGTCTTTCCGTAACGGGTAGTTGTTTTCGATCCAGGCTTGATGCCGCGTCCAACGCCGGTTATCGGGATGTCCGACAAATTTAATCCCGAATAGGTCTTGCGTATGCCGCTCGCTGCGGTTGGCGGCAGGATAGACCGTGGCTTGGCTCGGCAGCTCCGGGTTGGTCTCGTCAATGATCGTGCGCAGCAGCACATACTCGCCTTGTTTTTCAAAACAGCTATTGACGAAGAATTGCTTATCAAGCTGTTCCGCCCATCCGGCGGCCCAACGCAGGTTTTGCTGCTGGGCCAATTCTGCGAATCGCCGCCATGCGCGGCTTTCGATTTGCCACAGCGTAATTGAAGGTACGTCGATACGGTCAACCCTTATGTCGGCACTTAAGCGGCTTAAAAAATCCGCAGTCCAGTTTGAAGAACTCATAACGGCGTGCTCCCGGAGATTAACAGTGTCGCTTGTGAAAACCAGTGCGCCAAGAAGCCGGGGATGGCCAGCCCCAGCCATAGCACCAAGGCCAGATGTATCGTGACCGGCCATAAGTTGGCTGTAATCGGTTTTTGACCTTCGGGGCTGTCGCCGTAAACCATCGGCTGTATATGCCTGAACAGTCCGGCAAAGGCGATGCCGATACCCAGCAACAGCAACGGCGCCAACCAGGGATAACTGTGCATGGTCGCCAGCAGCACCAGAAACTCGCTGGTAAACACGCCGAACGGCGGAAATCCGGCAATCGAAATAGTGCCTATCAACAGCCCCCAACCGATCTTGGGCTGGGTTTTAATCAAGCCGCGGATCTGTTCTATACGCTGGGTTCCGGCAAGCTGCGCCGCATGGCCTACCGTCACAAAGATGGCCGACTTGGTCAGCGAATGCACGGTCATGTGCAGCAACGCGGCAAACGTGGCCAAGGGGCCGCCGATGCCGAACGCAAACGTCATCAGCCCCATGTGCTCGATGGACGAGTAACTGAACAATCGTTTAATATCTTTCTGCCGGTGCAGCAGTATCGCGGCCACCAGAAACGACAGCATGCCGAAGCCCATCATCAGATAACCCGCCATACTGGAATGCGCCGCACCATCCACCAGCATTTTATTGCGCACCACGGCGTACAGGGCGTCGTTTAACAGTAATCCCGATAACACAGCAGACATCGGCGTCGGGCCTTCGGAATGGGCATCGGGCAACCAGTTATGCAAAGGTACCAAACCGATTTTTGTACCGTAACCGATCAGCAAGAAAACGAAGGCGATTTCAAGAATTTCCGGGTTTAATTTATCGGCGTTTTCGTAAAGCACCGACCACAGCAAGGCGTTTTCCCCGTCGCCGATCTGCACCGCCGCGTAATACAGCAAGATGGTGCCGAACAGGGCTTGGGCAATGCCCACGCCGCAGAGAATAAAGTACTTCCACGCCGCCTCGATAGACTCCGGCGTGCGGTACAAACTGACCAGCAACACGGTTGCCAGCGTTGCGCCTTCCATCGCCACCCACATGATGCCCATGTTATTGGTCGTCAACACCAGATACATGGCCAGCATAAAACCCTGGAACATCGAGTGGTACAGTTTCAAGCGGTTGTCGGTGAGCTTGCCGATTTCCTTTTCATGCGCCATATAGGGCGAGGAAAATATCGACGTGGTGAAGCCGACAAAAGCCGTCAGCACAATCAGATACACATTAAACGGATCGATTAAAAAAGCCTTGCCGGATGAAACAATCGTGCCTTGATTGAGCACGTTGATTGCCAACCAGACAGTCGCCAGTAAACAGACGCCGTTGAACCGGACATTGAGCTTGCCGCTGTCCGCCCTGTGTCCTGCCAGCGCGAAATAGAATATGCCGACCAAGGGTATCAGTAAGACCAAATAAGCGGCGATCATTTATCCACCTCGTTTAACTTGTTTAACAGATCGACATCCAGCGAGTCGATACTGGTGCGTATATGCAGGAAAAAAATACCGAACAGCACCGCAGCAACCAATACGTCGAATGCAACGCCCAGCTCAACGACCATCGGCATGCCGTTGGTGGCGACGATGGCCGCGAAAAACAAACCGTTTTCTATCGACATAAAGCCGACCACATGAGCGATAGCCTGCCGGTGTGAAATCATCAGCAACATGCCCAGCAGCATGACCGAAAGACTGACCGCCAACGCATTCAGCATGACGACCGATGAGGATTGCACAACAGGATGCAGCACGTAATAACTGAACACCATCAAACTGGCTCCGCCCATCATCACGGCGGTGTTGTTTTTTAAGGCTTCAATATCGCGATGCATATTCATTTGCAAAACCTGCCGTCTTAACATCCACGGGATAAAAATCACTTTCAGCACCAGAGTCAGCACTGCGGAAATATACAGATGATGGTTATTCAGGCTGTATGCCGCCACCGCCGTGGTCAGGGTTAATAAAAAGCCCTGCAACGCAAACACAAAGATCAGCCGCAGTAACCTTCCCTGCCCTAGCATAAGGAATGATGTCAGCCCGACCAATGCGGCCATGGATAGAATGGCCTGGGTATAAAAATCCAATTGTTCGATATTCATGAGTAAGATTCCAAAAAGGCGAAGGGCAAAGGACGAAAGGCTAAAGGCCGGATTTGATGCTCGGTTTTCGCCTTTCGTCCTTTGCCTTTTGCCTTCTTCATCGCGCCGCCTCCAAAATGATGTGGCTCAACATCCCCAATAACCCCAACAAATAAGCGAAACTCAAATATTCCTGCACCCGGAACAAACGCATTTTTGCAAACAGCGTCTCCGCTATCGCCAGGAATATCGACAACACCGCAAGCTTAGCGATGATAGCCAGCAGGCCGTAGCCTAAGGCTTGAGCGCCCAGGGTATCGGCGATGCCCCAGGGGAGAAAGATATTGGCGATCAGTACGCCGTACAGCATCAGCTTCAACTGACTCGCCCACTCGATCAGCGCCAGATGACGGCCGCTGTATTCGAGAATCATCGCTTCATGAATCATGGTCAGCTCCAGATGCGTCGCCGGATTATCCACCGGAATGCGCCCGGTTTCAGCGACGGCGACCAGTGTCAGGGCCGCTAACGCGAATACAAACGAAGGCCGCAAAACCAAGCCTTCATTGAGTACATGGCTGATAGCGAACGATAAATTGGTCGTTGAGGCGGTCATGGTCAGTGTAAAAACAGCCATCAACATCGCAGGTTCCGCCAGCGATGAGATGGTCATTTCCCGCGAAGAACCCATACCGCCGAATGCGGTGCCGACGTCGAGGCCCGCCAGCGCCAGGAAAAACCGGGCGAACGCGAAAAAACCCACCATCACAATCACATCGGCGCTGGCCGAAGTCGGCAAATCGACCGCAATCAGCGGCACAACCGTAGCCGCCAGCACGGTTGCCGAAAAGATAATGTACGGCGCTTTGATAAACAGCCATGAGGCCTGTTCCGAGACTACCGGCTGTTTATTGGTTAATTTAATTAAGTCCCGGTAAGGCTGGAATAAAGACGGCGCTTTACGGTTTTGCAACCGGCATTTGCAGCACTTGACCCACCCCGCCAATAACGGTGCCAGCGCGACAAACAGCGTGGTTTGTAAAATAGCGATTAACCAGTTCATCAGCTGATCACCCATAACATAATAATTAAGGTCACAAACGAATAACCCAGATAAACCCGGATATTTCCGGTTTGAATGCGCCCGACCAGTTTGGCTAAACGGTTTACCGCGTGTTCAATCGGTTCATACAAACGCGGCCAACTATGATCCTGAACCTCCAAGTGATAATGAACCGCCGCCACATCCTGGTTCATCGCGCCTTGCATGTCTTTTTCTATCCGTTCGTCAATAATCCAGACGCTGCGGAAAATACGCCGGAACGGCATCGTAAAAGCGCTGCTGGTGTATTGCATTTTCGATGTCAAACCGCCAAAACCGCAATCCCAGGTTTCGGCGGTACGCAACGCCGTTGCGGGATTGCGCCGCAAGTACCAAAAACTGATGCAGCCGGCAATCAGCGCACCGATCAAAACCAAAGGCGGGGCGTAAGACGCTTGCTGACTGGAAACCGGCGCCAGCCACAACCAGCTTAAAGCCGCATCATTCGGCAGGGTTTCGCCTAACAATTGCCCGGCGACATTATTGCTCAGGCCGATAATCAAGCCGGGGAAAATGCCGAACAAAAAACACAAACCGGCCAGCAGAGAAGGCCCGGCCAGCATGCCTTTATCCTGAATCTCGTGCGCTTTCTCACAATGCTGCGAACGGGGCAGTCCCAAGAAGATCAAGCCAAATACCTTGACAAAACAGGCGGCCGCCAATGCCGCGGTCAGCGCTAATGCCGCGGCGGCGACCGGTATCAAGCTGCGCAACACGCCGTTGTCGAGCACATCGACCTGCAATGCGGTCTGAAAAGCCAGCCATTCCGAAACAAAACCGTTGAACAAAGGTAATGACGAAATACTCATACAGCCGATCAAAAACAGCATGCTGGTTTTCGGCATCTTGTTAATCAGCCCGCCCATCATGTCGATGTTTAGCTGATGGGTTTGATGGTGAATAATGCCCGCGCCCAGAAACAGCAGATTCTTGAACAGCGCATGATTGAAGGCATGAAGCAACGCCGCCAAAAAACCCAGAGCCGCCAGTTGCGGATGGCCGTTGGCCATGAAGATCATCGACAGTCCCAGCACCATAAAAATAATGCCGATGTTTTCGACCGAACTGTAGGCCAAAAGCCGTTTTAAATTGGGTTGCATCATCGCGTACAAGATGCCGCCCAGCGCCGATACGGCGCCCAATACCAACAACACCACGCCCCATTGCCAATGCACCTCGCCGAGTAAATCGAAGCAAAAACGGATCAGCCCGTAGACTGCGACTTTAAGCATCACTCCGCTCATCAACGCGGAAATATGAGAAGGCGCAACCGGATGCGCTTCCGGCAACCAGACATGCACCGGGACAATCCCGGCTTTCATGCCGAATCCCAGCAGCGCCAGCATAAAGGCGATGCCGGCCCAGGTTGTCGACAGCTTCGCCTCGCGCAAAGCGTCGAAGGTAAAGCCGTCGGAAAAAGCGGCCAGTACGCCAAAGCCCAGAATAATGGCCAGGGCGCCGACTTCCGCCATCAATAAATAGATAAAAGCGGCGCGGCGATTGGCCGGATTTTCATGTTGGAACGCGACCAGGAAATAACTGGCGACCGACATCAACTCCCAGGCGATCATGAAAAAGAACGCATCATCGGCCAGCAGCACCAGCAACATCCCGGCAACAAACAGTCCGGTAAATAAGCCCAGAACCGCAAAAGGATGTCGGTTTTCGTCGTAACTGTTCGCGTAGCCGGGCCCGTAAAGGCTGACTGCGCTCACAGCGATACCGATAATTAGAAAGAAGAAGCCGGACAAACTGTCAAAACGCACATGCCAGGGCAGCCAGGGCAACCCCAAACTGATCCGGTCGGTAATAACCGTTTTGCCGATCAGTACACCCAACCCGGCCAATACCGCGAACACACCGGACAAACCCAGTAAAACAAACACCGAGAGTCTTAGAAAAGGCGGAAAACGCTGTTCTTCAAGATTTTTACCAAGCCAATCCGGGCCATGCCCGGCTTTAAAGAATGTCTTAACAGCGTACCGGTTTACGGCTAACAGCATGTCCCGCCGATTCATCAGCAACGCCAGCAAGCCGGACGCAAAGCTTAACAGTACCGCACAATAAGCGGATATAAGGATCATAAAATTCTCACTCTCCAAAGGCCGGGTTACGACAACCCAACCGAAATCTACAATTGTTTTCTATCATCAGGAGTCATCAGTCTCGCTGCGAGCGCATGGTCTGAAAACGTTTCCAAGGCTTTGCCGACTTTCCTGCATTGGCCGCCCTGAGCCTCATAGTTCCGCTTGAAGTCATGGATAAACTCCATAACGGTATGATCGATCATGTAGCCGTCTGTAAAATCGAAAATAATCGTTTTGCCTTTTTCCAACTGGTTCAGCGCTTTTTTCAGCGGCAGGAAATTCGAAAACAGCGCCGAACCCAATAGCTTGATAACCAGCGTATCGTTATCTTGTCGCTGGACAGTAAAGTGAATCTTGAACAAGTTGTTGGGCCAAACGCCCCTGACCAGATTAATCGCAAGTTTTACAACAATTCCCAAAGCGACGCCGACCAGCAAGTCTGTCGCCAATACGCCGATAATCGTGACCACAAATATAAACAATTGTTCCTTGCCGACCTCTTTTACCCGGTAAAAGGTTTCAGGCGAAGCCAAACGATAGCCGGTGTAAACCAGCAATGCGGCCAAAGAGGCTAACGGAATGCTGTTGATAAGGCCTGGAAACAGAACCACAAACACCAACAAGAACAAGCCGTGAAAGAAATTGGACCACGTTGTTTTGGCGCCGTTATTGACATTCTCCGAACTGCGCACAATTTCGGCGATCATCGGCAAGCCGCCAATGAAACCGGCAACGATATTACCCAGCCCGACTGCCGTTAAATCGCGGTCAAGATCGGAAGAGCGCTTGCAAGGATCGAGCTTGTCTATCGCCGTCGTGCTCAGCAAGCTTTCAAGACTGCCGACTAGGCTGATGCTGAACACGGCTTCCCAAAAAGCTAGGCTGAACAGCTTGGAAAAATCGGGAAAATAAAAGTCGGCCGAAAAGTCTTCGGAAATAGACACCAGGAATTTCGATTCGCCGGCAGCCGCATCCTGAGCCAGGTTAAAATGCCAGGCAAATACGACCCCCACCAGCACGACAATGATCGGAGCGGGAATCTTGCTGCCGATGAACGGCCAAATAACGAGTACGAGTAAACCCAAGAAGCTGATCAGGCCGATTTCCGCATTCATGCCAAGCAGACTGTGCGGAATCTGCGCGATAACCGAAAACAGGTTGCCGGACTCCGGCGTTACGCCGAGCATGACGTGGGTTTGCGTGGCGATGATAATAATGCCGATCGCCGCCAACATGCCATGCACCACCGAGGTGGGGAAAAATGAGCTGAGTTGTCCCAATTTAAACACCCCCATCAGAACCTGTAAAACGCTGGCCACCACAATCGCCGCCAGGGTGTAACGGTAACCGGCCATCGCATCGCCTTCGCCCAGCGCCTGCACCGCCGCCAACACCACCACGATCAAGCCGGCTGCCGGGCCGTTGATGGTCAGGTAGGAGCCGCTGATACGCGATACCAAGACCCCGCCGATAATCGCCGTGATAATGCCGGCCGACGGCGGAAAACCGGAAGCTACGGATATGCCCAGGCACAGCGGCAAGGCGATCAGAAAGACCAGGAATCCTGATTGTAAATCGCCAAGCCAGTTTTCTTTTAAGCCCGCCAAGCCGGTTTTAGGTGCAGCCGGTAGGGATGATTCATTCATAAAAAACCCTCATTAATTGTGAAAATAGTATGTCTATAAATAATCACTATATCACGTAGCATTGGCAGGTTTTATACGCCATGATGATCACTCTTGCGGCGGCTCATATTATTCCGCTTCATTCTGCGTGCGGACAAAGGATGTTCTGAAAAAGTATCATGATATTCCATGCCAAAAAACCTGCATTGTCCTCCCTGCCTTTCGTAGTTATGCTGAAAATCATGAATAAATTCCATTACGGTATGATCGATCAGGTAGGCGTTATTCAATTGGAATATCACCGTTTTGCCGCTTTCCAGATTGGCCAGCGCGTCTTTTAAGGACATGAAGTTGGAGAAAATCGCCGCGCCGACTATCGAGACGACAACAGAATCGGCGTCTTTCGGTTCAACAACAAAGTGAATCTTGAACAGGTTATTCGGCCTGACGCCGCGCAGCATGTGGATAGCGAACTTGGTTAAAATGCCGATGCCGACACCGACTAATAAATCGGTCTGCAAGACGCCGATAATCGTCACCACGAACATAAACAACTGTTCCTTGCCGACGCCCATGACCTTGGCGAATTCTTTAGGCGAAGCCAGACGAAAGCCGGTAAATACCAGCAATGCAGCCAACGCAGCCAACGGAATACTGTGAATCAAGCGCGGAAACAACACCACAAACAGCAACAAAAATGCGCCGTGAAAAAAGTTGGCCCAGCCGGTCTTCGCGCCATTATTTATATTGGCCGAACTACGCACGATCTCCGCTATCATCGGCAAGCCGCCGATCAAACCGGCCAGCAAATTGCCTGCGCCCACCGCCGTTAAATCGCGGTCGAAATTCGAATGGCGTTTATAAGGATCAAGTTTGTCTACCGCCATCGCGCTGAGTAAACTTTCAAGACTGCCGACCAAACAAATGCTGACCACGGCTTCCCAAAATTCAAGAGTCGCCCCTTTAGAAAAGTCGGGAAAGTAAAAACCGGACATGAAATTATCGGAAATCGCGACCAGGAATTTCGGCCCGACGGTTTCCTCGTGATGCGGCAGAAAATGGGCGTCCGGCAGGAACAGATACATGTGCTCATGCTCCAGGTCGAAATACCGGGCCAACCCCATGCCGACCAATACCACGATAAGAGGGGCCGGAATCATCTTTAAGGTTGGATTTTTTATCATCGTCCAGGCCGTCAGTATCACCAATCCCGAACCGCCGATAATGGCGATTTCAGGATTGAGATTGGCAATGCTGTGCGGAATTTGCGCGATAGTCGAAAACAGGCTGCTGCCTTTCTCCGGCGTAGTGCCCAGCACCACGTTGATTTGCTTGGCCATGATAATAATGCCGATAGCCGCCAACATGCCATGCACCACCGATGCTGGGAAAAAGGAACTGAGCCTGCCCGCTTTAAAGACGCCCATCAAAACCTGAAGCGCACTGGCGACGACGATAGCCGCCAATGCATAGCGGTAACCGGCCATCGCATCGCCTCCGCCCAGTTCCTGAACCGCCCCCAAAACCACCACGATCAATCCGGCAGCCGGGCCGTTAATAGTTACAAATGAGCCGTTGATGCGCGAAACCAGCATCCCGCCGATAATAGCCGTGATCAGCCCCGCCGACGGCGGAAAACCGGAAGCCATTGAAATACCCAGGCACAACGGCAGAGCAATAAGAAAAACCAGAAAACCGGACAGTAAATCGCTACGCCAGTTTTCTTTTAAACCGGCTAAACCGGGTTTTGGTGTCCCTGACAGTGATGGCTCACTCATACAAATCCTCGTAATTATAAAAAGGTTCTGACGGGGTTGTAAGCGATTACCGTGCCAAGCTGATTTATTTTTATAATGGTATGATTTTAATGGGAGTTTTTATTGTCGGGATAAAAGCCAGGAACTGCGGTGGTGTAAAACAACCTTTCGGTTGTTGTTTTGCACCGGTGCCGGATACTGTTGAGGGTGTTTGTTGCGCTAAGGATGTGGTTAAAAATAACTTCCCGAAATCACCATTTTCGCTCGTCAAGCCGTTCGTGCTGAGCCCTTCGGCTACTCTCAGGAGAGCCTTGTCGAAGCATGATCGGCTTGACGCGGCGGGACGAAATTTTTCCGCCCACCCTTCGACAAGCTCAGGGCGAACGGAAAAATTTCATCCGTTCAATATCGGGAAGTTATTACTGTCCATATCCTAAAGTAAATCTGGCGATATTGCGCCTTACGGAAGTTTTATACCGGCCAAAGGCTACGGGCAGCACATGCAAAAATAGGCGGGGGATTAGGTGGAGAAAATGCGGATGCGGGCGGATCAATAAATCCGTCTTAACAATCTTGCTTAAATCGATGGAGCCACGAAAAACACGAAAACATTCAACAGGTAACCCGTGTCAGCCGAAGTGAATGGCTACTCAGCATATGGAGCTTCGTGATTTTCGTGTCTTTCGCGGAAATCGTTCTTAAAGTTAATCGAGAGCCAGGTTCTTTAAATATTCCCGGAAATCGCTCTTTAACTCGTCATGCTTCAAACCGTATTCAACGGTTGCCTGCAAATAACCGAGTTTTGCGCCGCAATCATAACGCTTGCCTTCAAACTCGTAGGCTAACACCTGCTCGTCGCTCATCAATGAGGCGATCGCATCGGTCAGCTGAATTTCACCGCCGGCGCCGCGCTCCGTGGTTTCAATCTTTTCAAAAATTGCGGGCGTCAGAATATAACGTCCGACTACCCCGAGATTTGACGGAGCGCGCTCTGGAGCGGGCTTTTCAACAATCAGCTCAACCTGGCCTACCGATGGCGACACCTCCTTGGTTTTGACGATGCCGTATTTATCGGTTTCCTGTGGATTAACCCGCTCTACGCCCAAGATGCTGCACTGATTTTTGTCGTATTGCTCGACCATTTGCGCCATGCAGCCCTCACCGGCGTCGCTGTTCGCGATCAAGTCATCGGCCAGGATAACGGCAAACGGCTCATCGCCGACCGCAGATTTGGCGCAAAGCACGGCATGGCCCAGTCCCAACGCCTCAGGCTGACGAATAAAAACGAAAGAGACATTCGGCGGCATCATCTCCCGCACCATTTTCAATATTCCTGTCTTGCCGCGGATGGTCAGCTCATTTTCCAACTCATAAGCCTTGTCAAAGTGATCCATGATGACGTTTTTGGTGCGGCCCGTTACAAATATCATCGTATCAATACCGGCAGCTACAGCCTCTTCAACGCAATATTGAATCAAGGGCTTATCCACAATCGGCAACATTTCCTTGGGGCTGGCTTTAGTAGCGGGTAAAAAGCGGGTTCCGAGACCCGCAACCGGAAAAACTGCTTTTCTTATTTTTTGATTCATCTGTGGCATTCTCGACTATACAGATCATTAAAAAATCAGATGCTGGGGCAGCATTTGATCATCCCTGCTCTTCAACAAGAGCGATTCATTTTAAGCTTTTTCCCGGTTTCGGCTCTATTTATCTTTGCGTCCAACCTGGAGCTAAAAAATCTTCAACCAGCGCGGCAAAAGCATCCGCTTGTTGTACGTGCAGCCAATGTCCGGCATTGGCTATCGTGCTAAAAGCCGCTTTGGGAAATAATGAGTTTATATCTCCCGGCTGAACGAAGTCTGAATCGCCTCCTGCAATAAATAACGCATTACCGGTAAAAGGCGCTAAATGATCGGCGTCGGGAAAAGCTGCAATATTGGGCGCCGCCCGCTGAAAAATATCCAGATCAAGCCGCCAGCAATATTTGCCGTCTTTTAGCACCAGATTCTGCAACAGAAATTGGCGGTAACTCAACTCGGCTATACGCGGAGCCAGCAGTGTTTCGGCCTGTTTGCGGTTGCTGAGTTCGTCCAGCGGCAGCTCTTTTAAGGCCAGCACGGTGTTGTCAAAGCTGTGTTTGTAGCTGACCGGCGCAATATCGGCCACAATCAGTTTGTTGACCCTAGCAGGCAATCCAAGCGCAAACCACATCGCCACCTTGCCGCCCATGCTGTGTCCCAGAAGATTAGCTGTCTCCAACCCGCGATCATCGATAAAGCGCAACAAATCAGCGGCCATGACCGGGTAGTCCATAACCGGATGATTCGGCGATGCGCCGTGATTGCGCATATCCGGCGCATAAACATGAAACCGGTCGGATAGACGCTGCGCTATTTGCCGCCAGTTACGCGAGGAGGCAAAAAAGCCATGCAAAATAATCAGCGCGCTGTCATCCGGGTCGCCGAATTGCTCAAAAGCGAGTTCCACCGTTTCCATCAGGCGAAATCGAACAATGCGCCCATCAAACCGCCGAAAATGCCACCCCAAACCACCAGCCAGCCCAGATGCTGACGGATGATAGCCTGGACCATTTCCTTAACCAGTTGCGGGGTGAGTTCGCTCAGGCGTTTGTCGATTACCGATTCGATTTTGCCGACAATGTCGCCGCCGATTTTGTGCGCATCCAAGCCCTGCTTTAAGGCGGCTTTAAAGCGGTCGGACTCGACCATTTCGGTCAGGGTGACTTTCATTTTTTCGGTAAACGGGTCTTTTAGCGGTATCAACGCTTCTTCGCCGCCCATCATCATCAACATACCGCCAAAAGACGATCCCATAATCGATGACACCAAGCCTTCGTAAACCTTGTCGTAATCGACCGCATTCAGTAAAGGCTCCAGGTTCAGCAGGTCTTTACCTTGCTGTTCCTCGTTTTCAATAAACTGTTCGATGTTGTTTGCGGTAAAAAATTGCACCATCATCAGCTGCTTGATCGACAGTTTGAATGCTTCAAACCGGGCCGGTATAACGCCTGAACCGTAAAGATAAGGCACTTTCTCGAACAGCATGTAAATTGCGAGCCAATTGGTAATGGCACCGGAAAGGGCAAAAAAACCGATGGATTTGATTAACTCCGGTTGTATCGGGCTGGCATAACCGATTGCAATGATCACAACCGATAGAAAATTGGTCATGAAGCTTTTGTTTAAAAAT
Organism: Methylobacter sp. Wu8; assembly: GCF_036440755.1. Classification (NCBI taxonomy): domain Bacteria; kingdom Pseudomonadati; phylum Pseudomonadota; class Gammaproteobacteria; order Methylococcales; family Methylococcaceae; genus Methylobacter; species Methylobacter sp. Wu8. Next base: position 43,975 of record NZ_JAZGVT010000056.1, read on the forward strand.
TTTTCTTTCATCGTTTCTTAATCAATAAATCAGTAATAGTGCCTTCAATCATTTCAGCCGAAAAACCCAGGGTTTCGGCTAAAGTCGGATGCGCATGTACCGTTAATGCCAAATCTTCAACATCGGCGCCCATTTCCAAAGCCAAGACGGCTTCTGCAATCAGTTCCCCTGCATTAGTGCCGACGATGCCCGCGCCGAGAATACGGCCGGTTTGTTTGTCGGACAGCAATTTGGTTACGCCTTCCTTACGCCCGATACTTAATGACCGCCCGCTTGCCGCCCACGGGAAAGCGGCTTTCTCATAAGCGATGCCTTGCGCTTTAGCTGCATTTTCAGTCAAGCCCATCCAGGCTATTTCAGGATCGGTATACGCTACGGAAGGAATGGTCAACGCCTGCCACTCGGTCGTCATTCCGGCAATCGCCTCGGCCGCTATTTTACCTTCGTGCGTTGCCTTATGCGCCAGCATCGGGTTGCCCACCACATCGCCGATCGCAAAAATATGTTTCACGTTGCTGCGCTGTTGTTTATCGACGCCGATAAAACCGCGTTCATCGACATTAACCCCGGCTTTGTCGGCATCGATTAAATGGCCGTTGGGACGTCTGCCTACGGCAACCAACACTTTGTCGAACACGTCGGATTCGGGGGCGTCTTTGCCGCTGAGTCTGACTTTCAAGCCTTCCGGCAATGCTTCAATATTTGTTACCTGGGTTTCAAGAAAGATATTGTCGTATTGCTTTTTGATCCGTTGCATTAACGGCCTGACCAGATCCTTGTCGCAACCGGGGATAATCTGATCCTGCATTTCCACCACGGTGATCTTGCTACCCAACGCGTTATAGACCGTCGCCATTTCCAGGCCGATGATGCCGCCGCCGATAATCAGCAGTTTTTTCGGGATGCTTTCAAGATTCAGCGCATCGGTGGAATCCATCAGCCGGGGATCGTCATTCGGGAATAACGGTATTTTTACCGGCTGGGAGCCGACGGCGATAATGGCCTGTTTAAACTCGATGGTCTCGGTGTTGTCGCCGTCTTCAACCAGCACTTGCGTGTCGGAAACAAATCGCCCGATACCTTTAACAACCGTTACATTGCGCTGCTTGGCCAGTGCCGCCAAGCCTGCGGTTAGCTGAGAACTGATGTTGTTTTTCCAATTGCGCAGCTTTTCCAGATCGATGCCGGGTTCGGTAAAACTGATCCCGGCAGGATTGATTTCTTTGGCTTCATTCAGTACCGCAGCCACATGCAACAAGGTTTTTGAAGGAATGCAGCCGACATTTAAACAAACCCCGCCCAACACCGGATAACGCTCAACCAATGTGACTTGTTTGCCTAAATCGGCCGCACGAAACGCCGCCGTGTAACCTCCAGGGCCACCGCCCAGCACCAGGACTTCTGTTTTCAATTGCACACCTTCAATTTAGAGTGATGGAAATTTATCGGTATCTGAAAAGCCGATGAACGTAAGGCTTTATTTTAGTTTTTTGATACTGACGAATTTGTTTTCGGGGGTTAATTCCATTTCAAAATAACCGTTGATGCCCTGCTTGGTCAAAAAGGACTGAATTCTGCCTGCTGGAAAAGCGATTCTCCTGCCGTCATCGGCGACCACGGTAACATTTTTGGCAATGCCTTGATAGACCTTGAGGTATTGGTCATAAGACAGTTTTAGCGCAAAGCGGATGTGTTGATGTTGGGTCATGATATAGGCAGTAAATTAACCACGAAGGACACGAAGTTTTTACCTTGAATTTTCTTCGTGTCCTTCGTGTTCTTCGTGGTTTTATGCTTTTAGTTAATTAACGGCTGTTTTGCAGCGCGGCAATGCGCTCTTCCAATGGCGGATGGCTCATAAACAACTTGCTTACGCCACCGCCGTTGATGCCGAAAGCCGCCAATTGTCCCGGCAGGTCTTCCGCTTCGTGTCCGCGCTGTAAGGCACGCAGGGCGCCGATCATTTTTTCCCGTCCGGCCAGGTTTGCGCCACCGGCATCGGCCTTAAATTCGCGGTAACGGGAGAACCACATGACCAGCATAGAGGCCAAAATCCCCAGAACAATTTGCGCCACCATCTGGGTAATGTAATAAGCCGGGCCGTAACCGCGTTCTGTTTTAAACACAACCCGATCGACAACATGACCAATAATGGTCGCAAAAAAGTAAACAAAGGTGTTGACCACGCCCTGCATTAAAGCCATTGTTACCATATCGCCGTTGGCGACGTGACTGATTTCATGACCGACAACCGCTTCCACTTCATCGGCATCCATGTTTTGCAACAAACCGGTGCTAACCGCTACCAACGCACTGTTCCTGCTCATGCCTGTAGCAAAGGCATTGGACTCAGGCGTCTGGAATATCCCGACTTCCGGCATGCCGATCCCGGCCTGCTTGGCTTGCTTGGCTACGATGTTCAGCAGCCATTGCTCAGTTTGATTTTGCGGGCGTTCAATCACATGTACGCCCATCGCATTTTTTGCCGACCATTTGGACATCGCCAAAGAAATAACGGAACCGGTCATGCCGATGATGGCCGACATGACTAAAAGCGCATTCAGGTTAAGGTCTACGCCTTGAGCATCCAAAGTGCCGCTTAAGCCTAAAACATTAAAAATAATACTGACCACAACCAATATAGCCGCATTGGTTGCAAGAAAAAGAAAAATACGCATCATGGTTGAGCCTTTTGACTAAGTTAAGGTTTAATCGATATGGGGATCGAATAAATAAATTCAATCCGTTTTCAGGGTGCTAATATAGCTTAAGTTTATTGAGGGAGGGTATTTTCATGCCTATTAAAATAATACTGTCTGTTTTGTTTTTAATTCATCCTTGCACAGCCTTTGCGCTACAAAACACTCATCAGGACATTATAAAGCAGCTGCATGCACCCGCAGGTTTCACCCTGTCTATTTTTGCCGACAATCTGCCCAATGCCCGCAGTTTGGCTTTGGGCGATAACGGCGTGGTATTTGTAGGCACCGGATCGGAAGGTACGGTTTACGCCGTACAAGACAGCAATAACGATGGCGTGGCGGATAAACGTTATGTGATCGCAAGCCATTTATATATGCCCAACGGCGTTGCTTACAAGGACGGTTCGCTCTATGTAGCGGAAATTAACCGCATTATTCGTTTCGACCATATCACGCAGCAGTTAACCAACCCGCCCAAACCCACTGTGGTTTACGATCAATTTCCGTCAGAGCGGCATCACGGTTGGAAATATCTGCGCTTTGGCCCTGACCATAAGCTGTACACCTCAGTCGGAGCGCCGTGCAACATTTGCGAGCCTGAAAAAGCGATCTTTAGCTCGCTGGTCAGATTAAATGCCGATGGCAGTGGTTTTGAGATTCTTGCCAAAGGTATCAGAAGTTCGGTCGGTTTTGACTGGCAACCGGAAACTGACGCCTTATTTTTTACCGATAATGGCCGCGATTATTTGGGCGACGATTTGCCGCCCGATGAACTTAATCAATGGACTGCTAGCGGAGAACATTTCGGTTTTCCTTATTGCCACGGCGGTTACATTCCCGACCCCGAGCTTGACGCAGATAAAAAATGCCGACAATTTACCGCACCTGCGTGGAAATTTAAGGCGCATATAGCACCGTTGGGACTGCGTTTTTATCGGGGCGAGCAATTTCCGTCCGAATTCAAACATCAGTTATTTGTCGCAGAACATGGTTCATGGAACCGGTCTGAACCGCAAGGCTACCGCGTTGCCTCGATAAAATTCAAACAAGGCAAACCCGTTTCGGAACAGGTTTTTATCGACGGCTGGTTAACCAAAGACGGCAATGTATTGGGACGTCCCGTTGATATTCTGGAAATTCAGGACGGCAGCCTGTTGATTAGCGATGATGCTCTTGGCGTTATTTATAAAATTGACTACAAAGGCAATCATGGATAAGCAGGTTGAAATTCTAAGCAAAGAGATCGTTTATCAGGGCTTTTTCCGCATGGAAAAATACCGTCTTAGACACACTTTGTTTGGCGGTGGATGGAGCGCTGAAATAACTCGCGAATTATTCATGCGCGGCAGCTGCGTTGCGGTTCTATTATATGATCCCTATGCCGATAAGGTGGTATTGATCGAACAGTTCAGGACAGGCGCGATTTTAAATCCTGATAGGGCTTGGTTAGTGGAAATTGTTGCGGGAGCCATTGAGGACGGCGAATCGGCCGAAGAAGTCGCTTACCGGGAATCCCTGGAAGAAGCGGGCTGTGAAATTCAACAATTAATGGTTATCAATGAATTCTATACCACGCCGGGCGCTTTCTCAGAGTGGATCACGCTTTATTGCGGCAAAGTGGATAGCACACATGTGGGCGGTATTCACGGTTTGGATCATGAGGGCGAGGATATATTGGTACGCGCTGTTGATTTTGATGAGACGTATCGTATGCTGGAAAATGGCGAGATAGAGTCGGCAATATCCATTATTGCAATTCAATGGCTGGCATTGAACAGACAAAAACTTAAACGGCAGTGGGGAGGCTAAAAAAGGAGGGGTTATATTGAAAAACTGCAACATCAAAGCTCTGCATAAGTTTTACAGAGCTTCAACGCAATAACGATTAATCGACTATCTTACATTTCTCCCGTGAAGCATCCACACGATCACGAAGTTCCTTGCCAGGCTTAAAATGCGGCACATATTTTTTGGATAATGCTACAGATTCACCTGTTTTAGGATTACGTCCCATGCGAGGAGGACGCAAATGCAGCGAAAAACTACCAAAACCTCTAATCTCGATTCTTTCGCCGGAAGATAACGCCTGATTCATTTGTTCAATGATACATTTTACCGCTATCTCTACATCTTTCTGCGCCAGATGCGGTTGATGTTTGGCAAGTGCCTCAATTAATTCTGATTTTGTCACATTCTGTCCTGCGAAAACAAATAAACACAAGGGGTATGTACGGATACATACCCCCTCATGGCTTTATTTTTCCATTTGCTTAAAGATGTCAGCAAAAGTAGGTGTAGATACGCCCGCTGATGATTGCTGAGAATGATCTTTAATAGAATGAGACTCTTCGTCGCTATCTTTTGCTTTAATAGACAAAGAAATTGATTTGCTTTTCTTGTCTACGCCGATGAACTTGGCTTCAAGTTCGTCGCCTTCTTTTAACAAGGTTCTGGCGTCTTCAACGCGGTCACGTTGAATTTCGGAAGCGCGTAGATAGCCTTCAACATGATCGGCTAAAGTGACAACAGCGCCTTTAGCATCAACTTCTTTAACAGTTCCTTTTACCAAGCTGCCTTTTTCGTGAGTAGCCAGGAAGTTTTGGAATGGATCCTGTTCAAGTTGTTTGATACCTAAAGAGATACGCTCACGCTCGGAGTCAACTGCAAGAATAACGGTTTCCAGCTCATCGCCTTTCTTGAAATCGCGAACTGAGGCTTCGCCCTCTTCTGCCCAGGAAATATCGGACATGTGGACCAGGCCGTCGATGCCGCCATCCAAGCCGATGAAAATGCCAAAATCAGTAATCGATTTGATTTTTCCTGAGATTTTATCGCCTTTGTTATGTGTTGCTGCAAATTCATCCCAAGGATTGGTTTTGCACTGTTTCATGCCTAAAGAAATACGACGACGTTCTTCATCGATTTCCAGAACCATGACTTCGACTTCATCGCCCAGCTGAACAAGTTTAGAAGGGTTAACGTTTTTGTTAGTCCAGTCCATTTCAGAAACGTGAACCAAGCCTTCTACGCCTTCTTCAATTTCAACAAAGCAACCGTAATCGGTCAGATTGTTGACTTTACCGAATACGCGTGTACCGGCTGGGTAACGACGGGCTATGTTTTGCCATGGATCTTCACCCATTTGCTTCATGCCCAATGAAACGCGGTTTTTATCTTTGTCGTATTTCAGGACTTTAACTTTAATTTCCTGGCCGATTTCTACACACTCGGACGGATGACGCACGCGCCTCCATGCCATATCGGTGATGTGTAACAGACCGTCAATGCCGCCAAGATCGATAAACGCGCCGTAATCGGTCAGGTTTTTAACCACGCCGGTAACCACTGCGCCTTCTTCCAGCGTTTTCAGTAATTCTTCTCTTTCTGCGCTGTATTCTTTTTCTACAACAGCACGGCGAGACAGAACAACGTTGTTGCGTTTTTGATCGATTTTTATAACTTTGAATTCCAGGTCGCGATTTTCCAGGAAAGTCGTGTCTCTGATTGGGCGAACGTCAACCAATGAGCCAGGCAAGAAAGCACGTAATGCGCCAACAGCGACGGTGAAACCACCGCGAACTTTACCGGTAATACGACCGATAATGGTTGCTTCTTTTTCGAACGCATGTTCAAGTTCGGACCAAGCTTTATTTTTCTTCGCTTTATCACGAGAAAGAAGTGTAGCACCCAAGCCGTCTTCAAATAAATCAAGGGCAACCTCGACTTCGTCGCCAATGGCAACTTCTAATTCGCCATCGTTATTTAGAAACTGCCATTTTGGAATGACACCTTCTGATTTAGAATGGGTGCTGACGATGATCATATCGTTTTCTATATCAACAACCGTACCCATTAACATGGCACCAGGACGCATTTCCGTCTTGATTAGACTTTCTTCAAATAATTCAGCAAAGCTTTCGCTCATTTTCTATTCCCAAGCCTGTCGAAACAACAACAAGCCTTTTCTTTATCAAAGTTAAAAAAAAGATCACACAAACAATTTAATGTGATCACGTAAAAAATCCTTAACGGATTAAATTCAGCACTTCTTCTATGACGGAATCCAATGTCATATCCGAAGAATCGATATAAAGCGCGTCACTGGCCATCGCTAACGGAGCGGCCTTACGCTCCATATCCCGACGATCACGTTCTTCTATCTCATTGGTAATCTGCGCTAGATTAGCATCATTCCCTTTTTCTATCAACTGTTTATATCGCCTCTTAGCCCTTTCGGCTGCGCTGGCCGTTAAAAACACTTTATATTCAGCCTCAGGAAAAACGACCGTTCCCATGTCCCGTCCGTCTGCAACCAGTCCAGGTAACCGTTTGAAATCTTTTTGTTTTTGTAATAAAACACGCCTGACTTCAGGCAGCGCCGCAACGATAGAGGCTACATTGCCGGTGCTTTCAAGGCCTAATTGGGCGGTTATGTCTTCACTATCCAACCTGACGACCAATTCATCATTGCAATCAAACTCCAGCGTCATCGTCTGGGCCACATTAACAACGGCTGTTTCATCTTCCAGATCAACAGCCTGTTTTAACACCGCAATTGCCAACGAGCGATAGATAGAACCGCTATCCAGATAGTTCCAGCCCAGTTTTTTCGCTACCGCCCGACTAACCGTGCCTTTTCCGGCACCGCTAGGGCCATCAATAGTCAATACCGGAATACTCACTATGCTTCCTTGCAAACCAGATCAAGACCCAAACGCTTTGCCAAGTCTCTAAATTCCGGGAACGAGGTATTAACGTTTTCACAGTCATGGATGGTAATCGGCGCATTAGCGCGCAAACCGGCAATTGAAAACGACATCGCAATTCGGTGGTCGCCATGCGATATAACTTCGCCGCCGCCAATTGTTCCGCCTTGAATGATCATGCCATCCTCGGTCGACTGGGCATCCACGCCCAAGATTTGCAAGCCGTCCGCCATCACCTGAATGCGATCCGATTCTTTTACTCTGAGTTCTTCCGCCCCGGTTAACCGGGTTTGACCTTCCGCACAGGCTGCGGCGACAAACAACACAGGGAACTCGTCAATAGCCAGCGGCACCAGATGCTCGGGAATATCTATGCCTTTAAGAGGGCTGTAAACAACGTGCAGGTCGGCAACCGGTTCGCCGCCGACCGTGCGCTCGTTAAGGACTTCAATGTTCGCGCCCATTAATCTCAGGATGTCGATGACGCCGATACGCGTAGGGTTAACACCGACATGCTTCAACAACAGGTCGGAACCCGGCGCAATGGATGCCCCGACCAAGAAAAATGCCGCCGATGAAATATCGCTGGGTACATCAATATCGGTCGCTGTCAAGCTACCTTCGGCAGTAATGCTGACATTGTTACCTTCCTGTTTTACCGGATAATTAAAGCCGGTCAGCATGCGTTCGGTATGGTCACGGGTAGGCGCGGGCTCGGTAACGGTAGTTACGCCTTGTGCGTACATGCCCGCCAGCAACAAACAGGATTTGACTTGGGCGCTGGCGATCGGCATCGCATAATCAATGCCGGTCAACTGCCCCGCTCTGCCGGTAATGTGCAGGGGAGCGGTGCCTTTTTCAGTGGTTTTGATGTCGGCACCCATCGCCGCCAACGGCTCGGTGACGCGTTTCATCGGCCTGCCGGACAATGATTTGTCGCCGGTTAATACCGAGTTGAATGCCTGACCGGCCAATAAACCGCTCAGCAATCGCATCGATGTACCCGAGTTACCCAGATACAAATCATTTTTAGGCGCTTTCAAGCCGTGCTTGCCGACGCCGTGTATCGTCAATTCACCATTGACCGGACCTTCGATTTCAACCCCCATATCACGAAAAGCCTGCAAGGTTGCCAGCGCATCTTCCGCTTCGAGAAAGCCTTTGACATGAGTCACGCCTTCGGCCAGCGAGCCCAGCATGATTGATCGGTGCGACATGGATTTATCGCCAGGCACGCGGGCCTCGCCTTGTAATTTACCGCCGGGTTGAACGTAAAATGTGATTGATTTTGACATATTAATTATTATCGAACTGGTCAAGAAAGCGTTGCCGTGCGTTTTTGGCATACGTAAAGGTTTCAAAAAGCTGCTGGCTATCATTCGTTTCCAGCAAACGTTGTATTTTATCCAATTCTCCCTTCAACTGCTCGATTAAAGGGATGATTTCGTCTTTATTGGCGGCGCAAATGTCCTTCCACATCGTCGGGTCGCTGGACGCAATCCGGGTAAAATCCTTGAATCCGCCGGCCGCATATTGAAAAATCTCGCTCTGCTCGTCTTTATGACCGAGCATGTCGACCAACGCAAAGGCCAGAATATGCGGCAAATGGCTGGTTGCGGCCAACACGCTGTCATGATGCTGCACATCCATCACTGACACCAGCGAGCCCAGCCGTTCCCAGAAGACTTGAATTTTTTGCACCGCTTCGGGGCTGGCATTGTCGGCTGGTGTGATGATCAGGCGCTTGTTCAGAAATAAATCATCGACCGACGCGGTCACGCCACTGTTCTCGGCTCCGGCAATCGGATGAGCCGGAACCAGGTTATCCGGCACGACACCGAAAACCTTCTGTGCTGCGGCGATTACACTGCCCTTGGTGCTGCCGACATCGGTATAAATCGCATCATCCGACCACAACGGCTTAAGCTGGGCAAAAATGCTTTCGATGCTTGCAACCGGCGTCGCAATCACCACGCAATCGGCGCCTTGAACGGCCTGCGCCAGCTCCAGCGTATAGTCGTCAATGACGCCCAGGCTTTTTGCCGTTTTCAGGTTTTGCTCATCGAGCTTTCTTCCATACCCGACTATGTTGTTGCATAAACCCTGCTGCCTTGCCGCGCGGGCTATAGACCCGCCAATCAGGCCGACGCCGATAATGCAAAGCCGGTTAAACATTGCCCGATAGAACTTCGGTTAATGCCTGTAAAAACAGCTGATTTTCCGCCTGTGTGCCTATAGTAATGCGCAGATGATTGGGTAATTCATAGACCCCAACCGGCCTGACGATAACCCCTTTGCGCAACAAAGCCTCATAAATCGGCATTGCCGGCTGTTTCAAGTCAACCAGCACAAAATTACCTGCCGATGGAATCCATTCCAGACCCAATTTTTTAAAGCCTTCGGTGATAAACTGCATGCCTTGTGCATTAACCGCAATGGTATTTTGCAAGTGCTCGGTATCCGTCAACGCCGCTTCGGCGGCGGCCAAGGCCAGCATGTTATTATTGAAAGGCTGGCGCACCCGGTTCAGGATGTCGGCCAATTGCGGACTGGATAAGCCATAGCCGACGCGCAATCCGGCCAGGCCGTAGGCCTTGGAAAAGGTGCGGGTAATTAATAGATTCGGATATTTTTTCAGCCAGGCGATTGAATTGTCCGCACTACCGTCACCGACAAATTCGCAATAGGCCTCATCGAGCACGCACACGCAAGTGTCCGGCAGCGCTCCAATAAATGCTTCCAAGTAGGCGTGATTCAGCAATGTGCCGGTTGGATTATTGGGATTCGCTATAAATACCAGCCGTGTTTTGTCGGTCACTCTTTGCAGCATCGCGCCAAGATCGTGACCGTAATCCAATGCAGGAGCTACAACCGCCGTAGCACCGACCGCTTGAGTTACGATTGGGTACACGGCAAAAGCATGCTGCGAAAAAACCACCTCAAGCTCCGGCGTTAAAAACGCCCTGGCCACCAGCTCCAGAATCTCATTGGAGCCGTTGCCCAATGTAATCTGGCTCATGTCGACTGCATACTTGTCGGCTAATGCGCGCTTTAAATTAAAGCCGTTGCCGTCCGGGTACAAGGCCAAGTCCTTTAAAGTCGCTTGTATCGCAGCCAAGGCTTTTTTTCCAGGCCCTAAAGGATTTTCATTAGACGCAAGCTTTATGATGTTGGAAAGCCCCAACTCGCGCTCAAGTTCTTCGATCGGCTTGCCGGGCGTATAAGGAATCAGCTTTTGTACGCCGGACACGGCAAGGTTATAGATTTTATCAGCGTTGTTCATGGTATTTGTTTGAGAGCTTGTAATACTCACTCGAAGAATGAGAAAGAAATTTTAGAGTACGGCTTTAGGATAAGAACCCAAAAGCTTCAGCATGTTAACGTTGTCGTTCAATATTGCCAAAGCCTTAGCGACATCGTCATCTTCACTGTGGCCTTCAATGTCGATAAAAAACACATAGTCCCATAATCCCTGGCGTGACGGCCTGGACTCGATATGCACCATGCCGATATTAAATCTCGCAAAAGGCTCCAATATCCGGTACAGCGCGCCGGGCTGGTTGCCCGTGGAAACGACCAACGAGGTTTTGTCGTTGCCGGTGGAAGCGGATATTTGCTGCCCGATAATGATAAAACGGGTGGTATTATTGGATTCGTCTTCGATATTTTTTTCGATGACATTCAATTGATAAATTTCAGCGGCAACGATGCCCGCTATTGCAACGGCCCTTTTATTGGTTGACGCTAATCTTGCGGCCTCGGTGTTGCTGTTGACCGCAGTCCGCTTGGCGTTCGGCAAATGGTTATCCAGCCATTGCCGACACTGCGCCAGGGATTGCTGGTGGGAAAACACCTCGGTCACTTGATCCAGGCTGTCAACCAGCCCTAACAGGTTTTGATGCACCCTGATTTCGACTTCGCCGCAAATTTTCAGCGGCGAATTCAAAAAACGGTCCAGCGTATGGCTGATAACGCCTTCGGTGGAATTTTCGACCGGCACGACGCCGAACTGGCAGTTGCCGTTCTCCACCGCATTAAAAATATCGTTAATGGTTGCCGCCGGCACGGTTTTCACCGCGGAGCCGAAATGCTTGATCGCGGCTTGCTGGGTAAATGTACCCTCAGGGCCTAAATACGCCACATCCAGCGGTTTTTCCAGCGCCAAACATGCCGACATCAATTCCCTGAAAAAATGAGCCGCCGTATCGTCCGATAAAGGCCCCTGATTCAAGTCCTTGATGCGCCGCAACACCAATGACTCGCGGTCCGGGCGGTAAAACGACCCTTGCTCACCCTGCGCAATCTTGGTTTTGGCAACTTCCATTGCGTAAGACGCGCGTTGATTGATCAATTGCAGAATCTGCTTATCGATTGCATCAATTTTGTCTCTTAATTCTGAAAGTGGGGTGACGGATGGCATAGCGGCCTGATTCAATTGTTAGGTTTTCGATTAATGAGTACGTTCAAACTCTGCCATGAAATCAATCAAGGCCTGCACACCGGCCTCCGGCATCGCATTGTAAATACTTGCCCGCATACCGCCCACTGAACGATGCCCCTTCAACTCGAACAAGCCATTAGCTTCCGCAGCAGCCAAAAACGGCTTATCCAGACTTTCATCGGCCAGAATAAACGGCACATTCATCCGCGAACGCGACGCTGTTTCTACCGGATTGGAATACAAAGCCGACTGGTCGATGGCCTGATAGAGTTTCGCCGCTTTAGCGATATTGCGTTGCTCGATACCGTCAACACCGCCCTGCTCTTTTAACCATTTCAGCACCAATCCGCACAGATACCAACTATAAGTTGCCGGCGTATTCAGCATCGATTGGTTTTTAGCCTGCTCCGCATAGTTGAAAACCGGAGGCACGGTTTTAGGCGCATGGCCGACCAGATCATCCCGGACGATTACCACGGTGACGCCGGCAGGCCCCATGTTTTTCTGGGTTCCGGCATAAATCAAGCCGTACTGACTGACATCGATCTTCCGCGATAAGATGTTCGACGACATGTCCGACACCAGCGGCAGACCAAAGCTGTCGGGGCAAGTCTGGAACTCCACGCCATGAATAGTTTCATTCGAGGTATAGTGCAGATAAGCCGCCTGACTGTCGATGGCCCAGCTTGCAGCATCGGGAATCGAAGTGAATTTTGTATCTTCCGAACTGGCGCTGACCGCCGCATCGCAATAAGCCCCTGCGTCCTTGATGGCCTTTTCCGACCATGCGCCGGTTTTCAGGTAACAGGCCTTGCTTTTGCCGTTCAGGATATTTTGCGGTATCAGCGAAAACTGCGCCGATGCGCCGCCTTGCAGGAACAGGACCTTATAGTTATCAGGAACAGCCAGCAGCGCTCTTAAATCGCTTTCCAGCTCTTCGGCAATAATTGAGAAATGCTTGCCGCGATGGCTCATTTCCATAACCGACATGCCGCTATCCCGCCATTCCAGCATTTCCTGCTGTGCTTGCTTTAATACCGACTCAGGGAATGCAGACGGGCCTGCGCTAAAATTATAAACTCTGGACATTACGATTCCTCACCTGATTCACTATCGTCATTTGTTGTTTCATCCGATACATCTAATTCCGACTCGGCATCGTCTGAAAGCTCATCGTCGGCGTCATCGACCCCGGCCAAGCCTTCGATACGGTCAACGCCGATTACTTTTTCATTCTTGTCCGGCTTGATAATCGTCACGCCCTGGGTGTTTCGGCCAACCACCGAAATGCCGTCAACCCGGGTGCGCACCAAGGTGCCGCCGTCGGTAATCAGCATGATTTCGTCATGGTCGTTGACCAGTACCGCACCAACCACGGCGCCGTTGCGCGCTGACGTTTGTATCGCAATCAGCCCCTGGCCGCCGCGCTTATGGCAGGTAAATTCTTCCAGCTTGGTCCGCTTGCCGAAACCGTTCTCGGTGATATTCAGCACCGTGCCTTCGGTCGCGATAATCAGCGAAATGACTTTTTGCCCTTCCTGCAAGCGAATTCCTCGCACCCCGGACGCCGTTCTACCCATCGAACGTACATCTTCTTCATTAAAGCAGACTGCCTTGCCGGTACTGCTGAATAACAGCACGTTTTGATGACCGTCGGTCACCGCAACGCCGACCAGCGTATCGCCTTCCCTTAAATCGATCGCGATTTTACCGTTAGCGCGTTGGTTCTCGAATTCTTTTAGTGGGGTCTTTTTAACGGTGCCCGCCGTTGTCGCCATAAAGATGAACTTACTGTCGGTAAATTCGCGGATCGGCAACATCGCATTGATTTTTTCGCCTTCTTCCAGCGGCAGCAGGTTGACGAAAGGTTTGCCCCTGGCCGCCCGGCTTGCAACCGGCAACTGATAGACTTTTAGCCAGTAAACCTTGCCCCGAGAGGAGAAACACAAAATAGTATCGTGGGTATTGGCGACGATCAGCTTGTCGACATAATCCTGTTCTTTGGTTTGCGTCGCAGATTTGCCGCGGCCGCCGCGCCGTTGCGCCTTGTAATCACTGAGCGGTTGGGACTTGACATAGCCTTCGTGCGACATGGTAACGACCATATCTTCCTCGGTAATCAGGTCTTCATCGGATAAATCCGAATGATTCTGGATGATTTCGGTGCGCCGTTCGTCGGAATACTGCTCCTTAATAGCGACCAATTCTTCCCTGATAATTTCCATCAAACGCACATCGCTACCCAGAATAAACAGATATTCGTCAATCTGCTCCAGCAACTGCTTGTATTCATTGACGATCTTGTCCTGTTCCAGACCGGTCAAGCGATGCAGGCGCAACTCAAGAATGGCCTGGGCCTGGGTTTCCGACAGGCGGTAAATTCCGTCATGAATGCCGAACTCCATACCCAAATCTTCCGGCCTGGAACGATCCGCATCGGCGCGATCCAGCAACGCCGCAACCAGTCCTGCATCCCAGCTCTTTTCCAGCAAGCCGACTTTCGCGTCAGCCGGTGTGGCGGCCGCCTTAATCAGCGCAATCATTTCGTCGATATTGGCTAACGCAACCGCCAGCCCTTCCAAGATATGCGCCCTTTCCCTGGCTTTCCGCAGGTTGTAAATCGTTCTGCGGGTGACAATTTCCCGTCTGTGATTGATAAAGGCGCTGATAATCTCGCGGAGATTCATGCAGTGCGGACGGCCATCCAGCAGCGCGACCATATTGATGCCGAACACGGTCTGGAATTGCGTCTGCTTGTACAGGTTGTTTAACACCACCTCCGGCACTTCGCCGCGGCGCAGTTCAATCACCATGCGCATGCCGTCTTTGTCCGATTCGTCGCGCAAACCGGAAATGCCTTCAAGCTTGCCTTCCTTGACCAGCTCGGCAATTTTCTCCAGCAACCTGGCTTTGTTGACCTGATAGGGCAACTCGGTCGCGATAATCGCCTGCCGGCTGCTGTCGCCGATGTCCTCGAAATGACAGCGCGCGCGCAGATAAATCTTGCCGCGTCCGGTGGTGTAAGCGCTGTAGATGCCGGAAGCGCCGTTGATAATGGCTGCGGTAGGAAAATCAGGCCCTGGGATATGAGCCATCAACTCATGTACGGTCAGATCGGGTTGGTCTATCATCGCCAGACAGGCGCTGATCACTTCGGATAAATTATGCGGCGGAATATTGGTCGCCATGCCCACCGCGATGCCGGACGAGCCGTTAACCAACAAAGTCGGCACCCGTGTCGGCAATACTTTGGGTTCGGATTCCGATTCGTCATAGTTCGGCGCAAAATCGACTGTCTCCTTGTCCAGGTCGGCCATCAATTCATGGGCGATTTTCGCCATGCGCACTTCGGTATAACGCATCGCCGCAGGCGAATCGCCGTCGACCGAACCGAAATTGCCCTGCCCGTCGATCAGCATGTAGCGCATCGAAAAATCCTGCGCCATCCGCACCATCGTGTCGTAAACCGCAGTATCGCCGTGAGGATGATATTTACCGATCACGTCACCAACCACACGCGCCGATTTTTTATAAGGTTTATTCCAGTCGTTGCCCAACTCGCTCATCGCATACAATACACGGCGGTGAACCGGCTTAAGGCCGTCTCTGACATCTGGAAGGGCTCGACCGACGATAACGCTCATGGCGTAATCGAGATAGGACTGCTTCATCTCGTCTTCGAGATTGACAGGTATTATTTCTTTAGCGAAGTTTGACATTGATCCCTATATACACAGTGTGCCGTTAATACATACCGGCATGGTTTCGTGACTTAAGTTCGAACACACTTTTTCCTGGTTTCCTTGTTACGGCAATTGCTCCTGCGATCCTATCCGCCGCATCCGTGCAGCCGTAAGCGTGACGACTATATGGCATGAAATAAGCTGGTAATTATAGCAAATTGTCTGAATAGTGTCGAAGCCGATAGTGTTTTATTCATGACGACTGGGGTAAGCGCCGCCATTGCAGCGTTTTGGAATAATCCTTTTTCTGGCGCCGCGAAATACCGCGTTAACACACTTCGTCAAGCGAATATTTCAGTTAAGAAATTTTGCATCGCGGTCCAGGAACGCCGGTCCGCATCGGGCTGATAAACAGTGCCGAATGCCGGATCATTGGCCAGCGGATTGGTGAAGGCATGCATGGTGTTGCCGTAAGCATGCAGCTGCCAGTCCGCGCCTGCTTCGGTCATTTCCTGTTCGAAAGCAAGCACTTGTTCAGCCGGAACCAGCGGATCGTCCCGTCCACACAAAGCCAGGATCTTTGCCTTGATGGCGGTACCCTGCGTATTGCCGGGCGGTACCAGCAAACCATGAAAACTAACTACGCCTTTAATATCGGCGCCGGTTCTGGCCAAATCGAGCGAACACAAGCCGCCGAAACAAAAACCGATCGAGGCGATTTTACTGTCGTCAACCCAAGGCATCAGCTTCACCGCCGCCAAAGCCGCTTTCATGCGCTGTTGCAGCATAGCCCGGTCATCCATAAAAGGCTGCATGAGCTTCATGTTTTGTTCCGGGCCGGAGCCTAAAACGCCTTTGCCGTACATATCGACCGCAAAGCCGACATAGCCCAAAGCAGCAAGTTTTTTGGCCTTTTCGGCGACAAACTCGTCCCGTCCGACCCAGGTATGATTGATTAAAACCGCCGGCCTGCGGCCTGAAAGCGCATCGTCAAATGCAAAAAAGGCTTCCAGCACCACGTCGCCATCCAGATAAGTTACGGTATTCGATATTATTGTCATGGCATTACTCTCGTTACTAAGTCGTTGTTATTTTATGCCGCCCGATTCGCGCAAGGCTTTTAAAAAACCGGCGGAGGCTTCTTCCACCATGTCCAACACCCGTTCAAAGCCGTATTGACCGCCATAATAGGGATCCGGCACTTGGCGTTCATTCAAATGCGGAGCGTAATCAAGGAAATATTTAATTTTGGCTTGATGGTGTTCGGGGCAGGCGTTGATCAGGATTGAATAGTTTTCATCATCCATCGCCAATAAAAAATCGAAATCCTCGAAGTCGCCATAAGTGACTTGTCTGGCCCGCAAATGGGATAAATCGATGCCGCGCTCAAGAGCGGCCGATTGTGCCCGCAAGTCCGGCTCATTACCGGTATGATGCGCATGCGTACCGGCTGAATCGATAGCAAAATGCGTTTCCAGATCATGTTCCTTGATCAGCTTTGTAAAAACGCCTTCAGCCGTGGGCGAGCGGCAGATGTTGCCCATGCAAACGAAAAGAACCTTTATTTTTTCCATATTGAATATAAGACCGGTAAGTTAATCCTAATAACGCATATTGTAACGCTTGGATGGAAAAATAGGCATATCCTGCGAACTCAGCCTTTATTGCCATTGCCTGCAATCATCGACGCTATCATCAACACAATAATAACCAGCACCGGCCAGAAAGAGGGAGCCATAATAAAAACCCCTGTCAATGCAACAAATATCGCACACAACAACATAAACACGCCGACGCCTAAAAACAGCAGCACCATCAATATGCCGGTAATGATCATGACCAACAAAAATGTCGGCACAGCAGCAAAACGAACCAGCGGCTCTGCGACCGCATCGCCGTTGAGCATCACGCCGAGCTGCCCGGCGCCGGGATAAAACAAATAACTCAGTATGGCGATGGCCGCACCGGCTATCAGCACCTTTGCAGCCAGTCTATTATTATGTTTGTACTGCATAAAAAAGCAGTTTATTGGGCTTTATAGTGCAGGCTTATTCTAACCAGAGACCAACCCAGAAAAACCATATTGATACCTAAAAACAAGCCCAGCAGCCAATGCGCTGTTTCAGACCAACTCATCCAGATAATCAATGCAAAAACCAAGGCCGTAACACCACTGAACAGAATTAACTTCCAGTTAGCCAAAGGACGCATCATGAATGCCAGCGAAATTTTGGCAACACCTTCCAGTGCAAAAAACAGGGTTATCAACATCGTTAATGTCAGCGCCCCTGCAACCGGCCTGGTGATAAACAAGTAGCCGACAATAACCTGCAAGACACCCATGAATAGCCACCAGCCAAGGCCGGGCATGTTTGAAAATATAAAGGCCCGGCTAACATGGACAATCCCGCCGAGCAGCAAAATCCAGCCTAAAAATATGACTGTCGCCACCGTAAAAAACTGCGGGATCACTATCGCGCAAAGCCCGAGAAAAATAAAGAACACGCCTTCGGTCAGAAATAGTCGCCAATGCGTTTGCAAATATTGCTGCATTTGCCGCTGCATGTGTTGTATTTCGATATTGATGTCATCTAGTTTACTCATGGCTTTTCTCCTGACATATTTAAAAAATATTTACAGCCTTGGACTGTAGCTTTTCTAACAATAGGTAATGAGTCAAAAATCAGGCTGTATGATGCACCAACACTGAGCTGGTGCAACAGCTATTTTTCCCGGTTTATGAGTTCGCCGCGTCGCCGGCATCGTTGCCTGTTTGTCGGCATGCTATGCCTTGACCGCTAATGTCAAGGCTGTTGATATGGATCAGCCGCGATAGAAACACGGCTGATGCAGGGGAATTGCGTTTGTAATGACGGAAAAACGCTAGAAACTGTCAGCTTTCGACCGTGCTTCCTTTGCACCCGCAAAGTCCTGCTGTATTTCTCTAGCATGGGCTATCAATAACCAGCAGTGTTTTTTCAACGTATTATCAGTAGAGGCCAGTAGCGCGGATTTTTTTGCCAGATCTTCAGCCAAACGCGGCTTCGATTGTTTTAATCTCAATAACGCTAATTTATAAAACAAAGTCGCATTTCTCGGTTCAATTCTGATGGCCCGCTCAATAGCAGCGGCCGCCGAATCAAGGTCGCCCGACTTAGTGTTTTGATTCGCCGCCGAGACTAAAGCGTTGACGACAGGCGACAACGGAGCTGTAGCCTCTATCGGCTCAAACGGCGTCAATTCAGGAGCGGGAGGCGCCGGCGGCGTCTGTACTTCTACAGATGAGGGCAACGGCTGCGTCTGCGCTTCTACCGGAGAGGGCGATGCAGGGGCTTGCGTATCGACGGGCGTCGACTCTGAAAACGGCTGTATTGCCTGCTCTGTCGGCGGCAATGGCTCTGACTTTATTTCCGAAAACTCCTTAAGCGGCTGCGTTTTAACAACTTCCTTGGACGGAACAGACTGCGCGCTACGCGACTTGCTCTTTTTTTGTGCGCCGGCAGAAGACTTTGGGGTCTGAGGTTTGCCGTCATATACCGGAGCCGGTGGCTGTGAACCGTAAAATTCGGCACAACCGACCAGAAAAGACGGCAAAACGCAAAGGACAATTAATCGTTTAACTGAGATCATTTATTAAAAAAGCTCTATATTGTCGGACTGATCTTCCTGATGCGCACTTTTTATCGCAAGCGCTTCCTTTACAGACTTGCCATGCACGATGGCGTCGAACATCAGTTTTTCAGACTCCATCGTATATCGGGAACGGATTTCATGCTGAAATTGCCGCCATTCGGTCGGGTTATAAAGACGATCGGGGTCTTCCACCAGCTCAGACAAGCCTTTTAGATTTAACGTGACATGCTGCAAGCATTGCTGCATCCGATCATAAAACTGGAAAGCGATAATGGAGGCCTGGATTTTGCCGGTTGTTTCCGCGCAGCAAGCTAGCGCGTCCTCCCTGACCTTACAAGGATCAAGCGCAAGCAAGTGTTCATTGATACACTGCATATGCTCAACGATAGAGGTAAACGATTCTGTTAACGTATTGACCGAGACATCGGATTCATTGAGCATGTCTTCTACTTGAATAGCCGATAAAATGAGCATTTTTGACGTTTCCCTGACTTGAGTCCAATCAAGATCAGGGTTGTACGAGTTTGAGTTAGACATGCATTGAATACCAAGTAAAGATTTGTACAAATAAAGGCCGACATTTATGTCACGTATAAAAATTAACTCATCCGCTGACCCTTAAAATTCTGCCGGAATTATAGCAACTAATATACCTGACGGTGTTATTTAAAATCCCCCAAGCATCCAGACTATATCGTCTTCCGTATGAAAACCACCTTTGCCGCATTTGAAAATGCATCTAGGTTTTAACTTGTCAGGCATTTACAATAGCGGCACTTTGCACCCATTTGCTGTTGTTATATGTCCAAAAGATCCCTCTTTGTATTAATGCTTTTTGTCCCTGCATTAGTCGCTATTGCGGTTTATGTTGCACCGACCCTGTCACAAAAATCAGGCATTACGCCGCCCGAGACTATCTATAACCGTTCGGAAGAAACGGCGGCGGTAGAAAAGCCCTGCTCCGATGAACATCCCGATTGGCGGCAGGCACAAGTTATCGACGGCGTAAAAATCGAGGCAGCGCCGTCCTGCGAACCGGATAACCCTTACGATATTGCCGTAGCTGTCAAAGGCGCCAATAACGTATCGATGCAGACCTTGATGCAGACCCATCTGGCCCAGGACGCCTTGACCATGACCGACGACCTGGATAATGACGGCGATCCCGACGTGATCCGCATCAAGCTGGAAGTCGTCGAACTAAACGGCGCAAGTCCCGACGGCGATTTCCTGATCAACACTTACGACATTGCCCCCGGCATCCAACCAGGGCTTTGGGTCTTCGCGCCCAAATCCAGCGGCATGGCGCTGAAAAATTTCAACTCACTGGTCGCCAATCCGCTGCTGCGCGCGCCGTCGCCGGTGATTCGGGTCGAACAGGGCGACAAGGTTTATGTCACGCTGGAAAATACCCATTATTTGCCGCACACCATCCATCTTCACGGCGTCGATCATGCCTGGGAAAGCAGTCCCGGCGTTGATAATGACGGCATGGAGGAACACCCGGTGTTCCCCGGCAAAAGCCATACCTACGAAATCCAGCCCCGGCATGCCGGGACCATGTTTTATCATTGCCACGTACAAACCGCCCAGCATTACATGATGGGCTTGAACGGCCTATTTATCGTCGAAGAAAATCAACCGAATAACTGGGTGCAAACCTTTAATATCGGTGCGGGCCAAGTGCGTCATCCTGCGGTTGCGGTACAAAAATCCTACAGCCAGGAATACGACTTATATTATCAGTCGGTCGATAAAAAACTGGCGCAAATCATACAAAATGCGAACGATCCAAGGCTGATCGCGCACCGGATGAGCCGCGAATACAACATGACCGAATCGTTCGAAAATTATTTCATGCTGAACGGTCATTCCTTTCCCTATACGCTCAGGGACGCGGTGGTTGTCGCCAATGACAACGAAGACATAAAGCTGCATGTCGCCAACGCCCAACGTTCTTTAGTGGCGCTGCATATCCACGGACATAAAGCTACGATCACCGCTTACGACGGCGTCGAGCAAGTGGCCGGATCGCAGATAACGCGGGACGTTTTCGACATCGCTCCGGCGCAACGCCTCGATTTGCGCCTGCGCACCCAAAACAACGGCTTGGACAGTTACGGCCCCGGCCTATGGATGTTCCATGACCACGTACCGACCGGCACCACTACCGACGGCATGGAGCCCGGCGGCAACATGGCAATCCTGGCCTACAAGCCCTTGCTTGATGAGCAAGGCATGCCGCTTATGCATGAAGCCTTCCTCGACCAGATATTTAACAAGGATTATTACGCAAAAAAACAAGCGGTCTGGGGAGAAGGCGATTTTGCGCCGTTACTCGGAGAAGCCGGATTGATTGCACCCGATTATGTCCGCATCATCATCTTCGGCTTGGCGGCCGGTTTAGCCATAGGACTGATTATTTTTATAGCGCTGGCTTATAAACGGAGGCAAAAACTATGAAACTCTTAGTGACACTCCTGATAATGTTGGGCTTGAACGCCCATACGGTGCTGGCGGACGATACCATGGCGATGATGCATCACGGCAGCATGATGATGGATGAAAAAGGCATGATCATGAATGCCAACAGCGACAACCTGCCCAAGGACTGCCCGAAGATTTCCGGCGACGTCAATATCACCATCCATGCCGGCCAAAAACACGCGCTGAAATTTCCCGGCAAAATGTTCGCTTTCGACAACCAGGAATGGGATGTTGCGCCCTGCTCCCGGATTAACATCACCTTTATCAATGACGACCAGATACGCCATCAATTAATGATTCACGGCTTGCCGGGCTATATCTACCCACAGGGCATGTTTCACCTTGAACTCTACGGACAAGGCGAATTGAAAGCCTCGTTGATCGTACCCAGCCAGAAAAAAACCTACCTCGTGCATTGCGAATTGGCGCAACATATGGAAAAGGGTATGAAGGCGCAATTAAAAGTCGATGGCGGCGATGTCGATTTACCCAGCATTCCAGGCATCAGCGAGCCGGTCAAAGCCGATATTTATCCGGTCGATTGGAACCAAACGGCTTGGGCGGTGTTGATTGTTTGCGCGTTGATAGGCTGCGTTGTGCCGTTTTTTATCATAAAAAATAAATTGTAGGGCCTCATGAAACAACTACTGTCGTTCGTTATAATTTCCATCATGCTGGTTACGTGCCAAGCCGCATCGGCGCGCGAGCCATCAAAAAAATCCAGCAAGAAAGACGTCCTTCAGTGCGCCGCCTTTAGCCCCTACGTCGGCAAACTTAACCCCGATTACGGCGCTCGTCCGTCCAAAGAATTAATTAACGAACTGCTGGATAAATTAGTCAAGGAAACCCCTTTCCGCTGCATCATGACTTACGGCGTCATGAATGGGCTGGAATATACCTTCGCCGCCGCCGAGGCCCGGCATCTTAAAGTCATTGCAATCATCTGGCTGGATGACGACATCGCCGTCAATTCGCGGTCCATCACTGCGGGCATTGAGGCCGCAAAAACCTATCCCAAAACCATCATCAAGCTGAGTTGCGGCTCCGAAGTCAGAACCCGCAACGACTATGCCTTTGACGGCGAAATAACCCGTTGCATCAATGCCATGCACGAAGCGGGCGTAGCCCAACCGATCACCACGATAGATACCTGGTGGGAATGGTGCAACCGCGTTTCGCCCTGCCACCAAACCAATTTCGGCGAACAAGTCGATTGGATAGGCATCAATGTTTTCCCGTGGTGGGAAAACAAATATTCCGACGTTCTTCCCTGCACCCCGGCAAATAAGGCCGCCGATTTTCATATCGCACGGATTGAGGAAATTCGCCGGACTTATCCCGGTAAAGAAGTCATATTGACTGAGTTCGGCTGGCCGAACGGCCCAGAAGGCGGCATTGAGAGCAATAAACATACCGGGCAGCGCTGCGGCGTTGCAGGCAAGAAAAATCAGGCGCTTGTCGTTAAATCGACCTTCAAAAAACTGGCTGAAAAAGGCTGGTCCGGCACCGTGTTTGAGGCGTTTTCAGAGAACTGGAAGCCCGGCGATGAGGGCGATTTTGGCCGTTTCTGGGGGATTTGCCAAGGAGAGCCGCCTTACACCTGTATAAATTTTTAGTTCGTAAGTCGCATTGAGTAACCGCCCTAACTGAAATCCGATTATTCATTACAATCATCGCAGTTTATAATTGTGCATGGCTCTACTTCTACTTTGTCAGCTTATACGCAAGCTCGTCATCCTCGCCGGGAGCGGGGATCCAGCGCCATGAATGGTAAGCTAAAATCCATCCCTGGAGCCTGGATTCCGGCACAAATCCGTCTGGAACGGATTTGCATTAACCCGAAGGGTGTCAGGCAGGATAGCCTGACATGAATCCCTGCCGGAATGACGATTCTGGATTGTGCGCCCATTGAATCTGACAAAGTAGAATTAGGGAAGCGCTGATTTAGTCCTTCGACAGGTTCAGGATGAACGGTAACGTATTGATTTCGTTCGTGGTAAGCCTGTCGAACCATGAACGGAAGCATTTTGTTCAACGCTTTCCTAGATATGATCCCTTAAAGACACGTTATGTGGCCCGGTTGCACGGGCAGCAAACCCCGCTATACTTTCATTATTGCCGATTTTTTTTGAGACCCGTTTTAAATGACTAAAGTTAAATTAACCCTACTTATCTTAAATGCCGTGTGGCTGTTTGCAGTATCCGAGGTCAGTTACGGCCGCCATGCCGCAATTATTATCGATGCCGATAACGGCAACGTCTTGCACGAAGTAGAAGCAACTCAGTCATGGTATCCCGCCTCGCTAACCAAACTTATGACGTTGTACATGACATTCGACGCGCTGAAAGCCGGGCAAATTCGTCTGCACGACACCTTAACCGCATCAAGCCACGCCTCGCAACAACCCAACAGCAAACTGGGCTTAAGACGCGGCGAACATTTAACCGTCGAAGACGCTATTTTGGCGATTATCACCCGTTCTGCGAACGATGCGTCTGTGGTTCTTGCCGAGCATCTTGGCGGGACGGAAGAAAATTTTGCCGCCAACATGACGGAAAAGGCGCATGCATTGGGGATGTACAACACGCATTTCATGAACGCGACCGGCTTGCCGAATAACTGGCAAGTCACCACGTCCAGGGATATGGCGGTTCTGGCCTGGAAAGCACAGCGCCATTTCCCCGAATATTATCACTACTTTGGCGCGCACAGCTTTAATTACAAAGGCGCAGAACTGCGCGGCATCAACAAATTCACAGCCAATTATCCGGGCGCCGAAGGCATGAAAACAGGATTCACCTGCGGCTCCGGCTTCAACCTGATCGGCGCGGCTCATCAAAACGGCAAACACCTGATCGGCGTGGTCATGGGCGGCAAGACCAGCCAGGAACGCTACCAGCTAATGATGCAAAAAATGGATGCAAGTTTCGCCAATCTAACCAACATCGATCCGGCTAGAAACATCAACACCATGCTAACCAACTCAGCAGGCAGCCCGCCCTACCAACTTGATTGCGGTAACGGAGGCGCTACACGCTCAATACCAAGCTCTAGGCACGTCAGCTATACGCCTAAGCATAAAAATACCAGCCGAATTAAATCCAATGTCAGAGGCGTTAACGCGGTTCAGCCTAAAACCACCACTCGGATCAAGACCAGCATCAACCCCATCAACAAGAGCAAGATTCCGCCTAAAACCATCAATCAAGCCAAGGCCAGTGTAAAACCTGTCAGCAAACTCCCGGCTAAAAGCAAAAACTTTCATAAACCCAAAGCCGATATTAAAGCAGCCGGTAAAACCAAGAGTACACAAAAAGTTGCACTTCGTTGAGTTAAGGATACGGTCATTAATAACTTCCCAATATGGATCGGGGTAAATTTTTTCCGTTCGCCCTGAGCCTGTCGAATGGGGGGTTATGGAAAAATTTCGGTCTACCGCGTCAAGCCGATCATGCTTCGACAAGGCTTTAGTCCTGAGCGTAGTCGAAGGATCAGCACGAACGGCTTGACGACAGAAGACAGTGATTTCGGGAAGTTATTTTTAACCAAATCCTAAGCTGCTAAACCTCCTCAAATGATCATAGGATAAAGAAATAGTTCAGATTGTTGTCATTTCCTCTGAAAAACACCTCGGTATGGTTTCGCTGGGTGGCATATACGGAGGAAATTTTGCCAACACCGGCGGCTACCGGAAAGTCTCTGAAGTTTTCATCGTCATGCGCCCAGCCGCCTCCTTGCACCGGAACATGGAAGTTATTGAGGCGACCGTCTTCGCCCCGGAAAAACACCTCGGCATGTTGCCGCTGAGTCGAGAAAACCGCACTGATCTCCCCGTCCCACGCTACCTTCGCAGTTTTGAAAGCCTCGCCATCATGTCGCCATCCGCCATCGCTAACATAAAAATAATGCAGATAACCGTCTTCCCCTCGGAAAAACACCTCGGAACACTTTCGTTGCGGGGCAAAAACCGCGCTGACCGCGCCGCCGACTTTTACTGCTTTGAAAGCCTCGCCATCATGTCGCCATCCGCCATCACTAACATAAAAGTAATGCAGATAGCCGTCTTCCCCTCGGAAAAACACCTCGGCATGCTGCCGCTGAGCCGAGAAAACTGCGCTGATCTCCCCGTCCCAGGCCACCTTCGCAACTTTGAAGCTCTCGCCATCATGCCGCCATCCGCCATCGCTAACATAAAAGTAATGCAGATAACCGTCTTCACCTCGGAAAAACACCTCGGAATGGTTTCGTTGCGGGGAAAAAACCGCGCTCACCGCGCCGCTGACTTTCGCCGCTTTGAAGCTCACGTCATCATACGCCCAGCCGCCCTCTGGTGTAGGGATATAAAAGTAATGCAGGTAACCGTCCTCACCTCGGAAAAACACCTCGGAATGATTTTGTTGCGGGGAAAAAACCGCGCTGACCGCACCGCCGACTTTCGCCGCTTTGAAGCTCGCGCCATCATGTCGCCAGCCGCCATCGATAACATAAAAGTAATGCAGGTAACCGTCTTCACCTCGGAAAAACACCTCGGAATGGTTTCGTTGCGGCGCGAAAACGGCACTCAGCTCCCCGCCTGCCTTCGCAGCCCCAAAGCTGCCACTGCTACTATCATGATACCAGTTTTGTCGGCCAACACTGGACTGCATCCACGTTGCATAGGGATGATACGCTTTGTCTGCCAGGGGGTGAGCTGTCCGCCAGGGAATAAAGCGGTTACCCGAATCTAATTTCAATAATTTCCATACCCCATCAACGTATAATTTGAGCCCATTAGCGTATGCTTCATTAAGTTCACCATAATATTTGCTTCCTAGCTCGTATACCTTATTGACTTCAGCATGGATATTAGGTGAATAGCGCGGATCTCCCTGGGCCTTAAGGAATGCGTCCTGTTCAACCAGCTTGCCAAATATTCCATTGACATCATCAGTGGTATCGAAGAGATGTCCCGCCATCTGCAGTGCCGGATGGACAAGTCCGTGGGCTCCGCCGCAAAAAGCACGGGAATCTGATCTGTACAGAACAATGGGCCGTCCCATGGCAAAGGCCATCCCGGCTTCGGCAACGGCGCCGTCATCAGGAACCCGGCCGTTGAGATTAATGACGAAATAATCGCATTTGACCAGATGGTATACGTCGATAGTAAACGAGTTAATATCCGCATAGTGGAGCGCAGTCGCCGCTATCACGCCCGCCGAATTATCCAAATCCCCCATCATGGCTTCTACGCCGTCGCGGTGCGGAAGATAAGTATGTGGCCCTGCCCCTTCTCCTGCCCGCGCTATATCTATAGATTCGGCAATTTTTGCTATTTCACGGATTTCTGCGGGACAAAACAGCGGGCCTGAGCAGTAAACATTCCCATAGCGGATGCCCGACGGTTTCTCATTGTATGGGAGCAGCTTTTCCACCAATGGGTCATTCTTCATTGCCGTCAGGACTTCTACCAAGTTACGGCCTTTGTAGTTCGTCCACACTTTCTCTCCAAGCTTCTGCAGCGATTTGTTATACCCAGGGATAAACTCGCTTTTCCAAGAATTACTGTTGTACATGCTAACCTGAGATTTAACGCGGTCGCTAAGGTTCTTTATGTCTTTCACCGGCTCGTAGTTTAAGCATAAACCGGTTATCATCGAATTATCACCCGTTGACATGAATGTCCGATAATCCGATTTATACAAGACAACAGGCTTCCCAGTCGCGAATGCAACAGCCGCCCAAAACACCGAACCTTCGTCCGGCGTCCTGCCGTCCAAGACGAGGACACATGCATCGCTCGTTTGGATAAGGTTATAAAAATTAACCGCGCTGCTCAGAAGAATGGCCCTTTTTGCTTCCGACGCATTCGCTGAATCATGGCTGGACAAGAACTCAAACAGTTGTTTGTCGAATCCGTCGATGTATGGCTGATAGGTTGTGTATTTTTGTTTACCGTATTCGAGTTCCGCTCTGGCTCTATCAGCAACCCAGCGTTCATCTTCGGTGTACATTGGAGATAGAATTGATATTTTTCCTGTTGTCATACAATTATCCTCTTTGATTGTTTTTGATTAGGACGACCCGTTACACACGGCGATGTCGTACTACTCGGTTATTTTCAAACTCCCTAAGCGCTCTCGTTAGGTTCAGCAAAACTACTCGTCAAATCCGACTTTCGTTTCCGACCGTTGCAAGAACCCACAATTAGATATACACAATTAGATATACACATTTAAAATGTATATTAAACTCAAATAGCCGAGGTGTAGTGGCGCATAATGCCGCATACTTAATCCGTTAGAATAGATGCTATAGTACTTACATTATTGATAGCAACCTTATTTATGCAAACTTCAAATACATACTTGGATCAGGTCCGTGATCGTATCCGCATTAAGCACTAAAGCATCCGTACAGAAACGCAATAGCGCAATGGATCAAGCGATTTATTCTGTTTCATGGCAAACGGCATCCGCAAAAAATGGGGTCCACTTTAGTGGGACGTTTTTAACGCATCTGGCGGTTAATGGACATGTATCGGCTTCGACACAAATCCAAGCATTGTCGGTGGCGCTGTTTTTATACAAGGAGGTGCTGGCTTGGTGCGGATGAGCGGCGTATATGGGCTAATGGCGAATAGGCTGCACGGAGCCGGGATGCATATGCTTGCGGGTTAAGGATGTGGATTTCGAGCGCGGTGAGATTCTGATCAGTGACGGCAAGGGCGTGTTAAGTCCATTGGATCAGCTCTGACACTCTATATTGCCGACACTCGCGACTTGAGCCTTTTTTTTGAGTCGCCGTCCGGCACATGCGCCTCTATCCGCCCCTCACCGCAAAACCCACATTAACCCATCCCTTTTATGTTTTTTATTGAAAAACACGCCCTAATCTCCTATCCTCCACGCTGAGGTTTTGGCTGGAAGGTTAAAGCCTTTGCTCACTATGCTCTAAACTACTCGCATTGGAGACTGTATGAAGATTGGTATACCTAAAGAAATTCACCCAGGTGAAAAGCGTGTGGCCACTACGCCCGAGGCCGCAGAACAAATTATAAAACTGGGTTTTTCCGTCCTGGTCGAAAGCGGCGCCGGGGTTAGCGCGAATATTTCCGATGAAGCCTACAAAGAAGTGGGCGTTGAAATCGTTGACGATGCCAAGACATTATGGAAATCAGCTGACATCGTCATGAAAGTTCGCGCACCCGAGCAGCACCCTGAGCTGGCATTGGACGAAATCGATCTGTTACCTGAAGGCGGCCGTTTAATCAGTTTTATCTGGCCTGCGCAAAATGAAGCATTAATGCAGAAACTGGCCGCCAAGAACGCCACGGTTCTGGCTATGGACAGCGTGCCGCGCATGTCCAGGGCGCAAAAGCTCGATGCGCTCAGCTCCATGGCTAACATTGCCGGTTATCGGGCCGTCATTGAAGCCGCTCAACATTTCGGCCGGTTCTTCACCGGACAAATTACCGCCGCCGGTAAAATCCCGCCCGCCAAGGTGCTGGTGATCGGCGCAGGCGTTGCAGGCCTTGCTGCGATTGGTACGGCAAAGGGCATGGGCGCTATCGTCAGGGCTTTCGATACCCGGCCCGAAGTTAAAGAACAAATCGAAAGCATGGACGCCGAGTTTTTGCTGCTGGACTTTAAGGAGGAAGGCGCCGGTGCCGGCGGTTATGCCAAAACCATGTCCAAGGAGTTCATCGAAGCTGAAATGGCCTTGTTTGCCAGACAGGCGATGGAAGTGGACATCATTGTCACCACCGCGCTGATTCCCGGCAAACCGGCCCCCAAGCTGATCACGGAAGGCATGGTCGAATCGATGAAGCCGGGCAGCATCATTGTCGATCTTGCGGCCGAGCAAGGCGGCAACTGTGCGTTGACCGAGAAAGATCAGGTTGTCGTCAAACACGGCGTGACGATTATCGGCTACAGCAATTTACCCAGCCGTTTGGCCAACCAATCGAGCCAGCTTTATGCGACCAACCTGAGGCATTTGCTAACGGAGCTTTGCCCCGAAAAGAACGGTACGATCAACGTCAACATGGAAGACGAAGTGATACGCGGCACGACGGTCATTAAAGAAGGCAAAATCACCTGGCCGCCGCCACCGCCCAAACTCTCCGCCGCCCCTGCCCCGCAAACCGAAGCGCCCGCTTGTGCAGAGGTACAGGAACCGAAAAAACCAAGCGTGATTAAGCAGTTTATACCCTTGGTTATCGCCGGATTGGCTCTATTCGGCATCGGTGCAGTTGCCCCGGCGTCGTTCATGACGCACTTTACTGTGTTTGTGCTGGCCTGTTTCATCGGCTATCAGGTGATATGGAATGTGACCGCATCTCTACATACTCCGTTGATGAGTGTGACCAATGCCATTAGCGGCATTATTGTGATAGGCGCCTTGGTGCAGGTTTCCTCGCCGACCTTAAATATCAGCATCCTTGCCGGATCGGCGATACTCATTGCATCTATCAATATTGCCGGCGGCTTTTTAGTCACCCGTCGTATGTTAGAAATGTTCAGAAAATAACAGGAGAATATGATGTCCCATAGTTTAGTCACGATGTCTTACATCGTCGCCACCATTCTGTTCATTTTTAGTTTAAGCGGATTAAGTAAT
The DNA here is from genome assembly GCF_036440755.1 of Methylobacter sp. Wu8. Taxonomy (NCBI): domain Bacteria; kingdom Pseudomonadati; phylum Pseudomonadota; class Gammaproteobacteria; order Methylococcales; family Methylococcaceae; genus Methylobacter; species Methylobacter sp. Wu8. The sequence continues at coordinate 74,226 of NZ_JAZGVT010000056.1, forward strand.
CAGGAAACAGCCCGCCGAGGCAATTATTACGGCATGTTGGGCATGGCGATTGCCATTCTCGCTACCGCCTTAAGCGCATCGGTTACCTCATACACCATTTTAATCGTTGCGTTGCTGATCGGCGGCGCTATCGGTGCGAGAGCCGCATTAAAAGTTGAAATGACGCAAATGCCGGAACTGGTCGCTATCATGCATAGCTTGGTCGGTATGGCCGCCGTGTTGGTGGGCTATGCCAATTTCATGGACACTTCTGCAACACTTACCGGCGTAGAAAAAACCATCCATGAAGTGGAAATTTACATCGGCATACTGATCGGAGCGGTGACCTTTTCAGGCTCGGTGATTGCTTTCGGCAAACTCAGCGAACGTATCAGCGGCAAGCCGATGTTACTGCCCGGCCGCCATTGGTTCAATTTAGCTCTGTTGATTGCAGCCGTGGTTCTGGGTTGGATGTTTTTACAAGAAACCGAAACCGGCGGCGGCTCCTTACCTTTATGGATTATGACCGGGATTGCGCTGGTGTTCGGCATACACATGGTCATGGCTATCGGCGGTGCCGATATGCCGGTGGTGGTGTCGATGCTGAACAGCTATTCAGGCTGGGCGGCGGCGGCAACCGGTTTCATGTTAAGCAACGATTTGTTGATTGTAACCGGCGCATTGGTCGGCAGCAGCGGCGCGATCTTGAGTTACATCATGTGCCGCGCGATGAACCGCAATTTTATCAGCGTGATTGCCGGCGGTTTTGGCACCTCGGGCGGTGAAGCAGCGGTAGTTGAAGGCGAAGTAACCCCGATCAATGCCGAAGAAACCGCGCAATTGTTGCTGGATGCCAAAAACATCATGATCATTCCAGGCTACGGCATGGCGGTTGCGCAAGCTCAACATACGGTTAATGAAATCACCAAACTGTTGCGCGATAAAGGCAAGAAGGTCGGTTTCGGCATCCATCCGGTTGCAGGAAGAATGCCCGGCCACATGAACGTGCTGCTGGCCGAAGCCAAAGTGCCTTACGACATCGTTTATGAAATGGACGAGATCAATGACGATTGGGCGCATGTTGACGTATCGATCGTGATCGGCGCGAATGACATCGTCAATCCGTCCGCACTGGACGATCCCAACAGCCCGATTGCCGGTATGCCGGTGCTGGAGTGCTGGAAAGGCGAAACTACCATCGTGCTTAAACGCAGCATGGCGTCAGGCTATGCCGGCGTCGGTAATCCTCTATTCGTTCTGGAAAACACCCGCATGTTGTTCGGCGACGCCAATGCGACTATGCAAGCGGTGTTGAAGGCGTTGAAAGGGTAATAAGGTTAAGCCGTTCGTGGTGAGTTTGCCGAACCATGAACGGCTTAACACCTTCAAACCTTGGTGGTCAATTAATCATACCGAGGATTTTTTCAGATTTATAACACCCGTTTATCCGAAACAATCCCGCCATTTTCGACACGATTCCGGCCGTTATGTTTGGCTCTGTACAAGGCTGAATCGGCTGCTTTAACCAGGCGGGCGGCAATCTCGTCGTCTACCGGGATAGATAGGCCATCCGGCACGTAAGTTGACACTCCAACAGAAACGGTAACCGAGATGGAAATATCATTAAATGCAATGACCAGCGCCTGGATTGCTTTGCGCACGCGTTCCGCAGTTTCAAGAGCCTTGGGTTCATCGGTATTGGACAATAAAGCGACAAACTCTTCGCCACCGTAACGGACAAATACGTCGTTGTTTCTTAACTGGTTTCTTATGGCGGCGGCCACCAGCGCCAAAACCAGATCGCCGCCTTGATGACCAAAGCGGTCATTAACCGACTTAAAATAATCTATATCAAAAAACTGGCAGGATAGCGGCTCGGCATTGCGCTGGCAGCTGCGTAATTCTTCGCCTATGCGCTGTTCCAAAAAGCGTCTGTTATTAACGCCAGTCAATGCGTCGATATAACTAACCCGTCTTATTTCTTCAATATTAAGGTTATTTTCAAGGCAGACGCTGACGACAGAACTGAGGTGATCGATGAAGTCCGTCGCCATATTGCCTGCGAATCTATCAGGCTGATAGCTGCCCAGATTTAAAGTCCCCAGATATTTACCCCGGCGGGTTAAAGGCGTAATGGCGACGGTGGTCGGTTGTCTTTCAATGTGCGGAAAAAAACCGGAGCATAGAGTGCTGTCATAAGCGCCGACATAGGCTTCAACGGCCTTTGACTTTAACGGCTTGTCCAGCAGTATTAAACCGTTTTTTGAGCTGTACGAGTAACTATTAAGCGTCTTTTCGATTTCACCGGTCTCATCGCTCAAGCATAAACTGACCACGTCAAGATCGAAATAATTTTTGGCTTCATCAAGCAAGTGATCAATAATATCCGACAAGGAATTGAGCTTTAACAATCTCAATTCGAATGCCTGAAACTTCTGCAAGGTAGCGCTGTTTTGCTGAACGCGCTCAAGCATCGTTTCCAAGTGACTTTGCAGCTGAGTTAAATCGGTGGTTAAATCTTCTTCCACGTTATTCTCTGAATAGGTAAGACAACCCCGTAAGCCTAGCAGCTTCTTGAAAAGAATTCAGCCAGCCATCTGTTTTATTACATAGATTCCCGGGGTCTTTTTGCTTGAGTCATGTTACCTCCCTTATGTGACGATAATGCAATTCGTCTGTGATTATCGTCACATAACGGTATGTTCCTGGCATATTTTCTCACTATCGCTTTGGCTGAGCTGTTCTTTAGTTAAGCCGCAAACAAAGCCCTCCGAGGTGGTGGTAAAATGTTTACAGGTTTTACATAGCCCAAACGATTGGGATTTATTGGCTTTTTGCAATGCCGTCAACGCATTAACAAAAACGTTTTCCTGGCTTTCATTTTCGTTAAAGATTGCCGATGCTTGGCTGTATAAATCTTCCGGACGGGCTTTATTCAGGATAGTATCGCCTTCAGTCAAAAGACTAAGGTGCACCATACGCCGGTCGTTTACATCGGCTGTTTTTTTAATGTAGCCTTTTTTTTCCAACAACTGCAAGGTTTGGGAAACGGTACCGCGAGTCATACCCAGGTAATTGGTCAACGCTGCCGGGGTGTCGCTGTAACGGTTGCAGCGGGACAAATAGTCCATTACCTGCAAATGAACCGGTTGCAAACCTAATTCCGTACACTTCTTACGTTCTTCGGACCGGATCAGCGCAGACATCCGCTCGATTAATTCAAATACATCAACTTTTTCCATAGAGCCTGTAAACATTTATTAATGTTGACAAAAAAGATATTCTATCATATTTAATCAAGTGTCGAATCGATATTGCATGTGCGAATTTTTAATTGCTTTCCCTGTCGGCTAAAAAGGCTATCGCTACGGCCGGAGCACAGTCGGCTGTCGTCATGCCCGACTGAATTTCGGCTACCGGCAATAAGTCGGAAAAATCCAGATAAGGGCGGTCTAAGTTCAATGCAATCTGTTTAACCAGAAACCGCCCTACTCCGGCACCGATCAATGGACTGTTTTGTGGGAGCTGATGTTTGAATAGCCGATTCTCACAACCGCATTGTATTTGCCGCATTTGTCGGGCGCGGATATTTTGAGCGAATTGCAGCCAACGCGGCAGTTCATCGGGATAAAAATCACAACCTATCATTCGCGATAACCGCCTGGCGCTGGCGAGGACTGTTTTTTCCGCGCCATCGGCTGTGTCGGTTTGGTCATGTGCATCATCCAGTTCGCCGGTGACGCGATAGACATCGGCCATGGTGGCAAAATATTCGGCCATCAAGCCGATTTTTTTGCCTTGATCCAGCGCTGTTTGCGTAACGGCCATCACGGCGGTTCTGACGATGCCGGTATAAATCAATTCTTCAGATATTAAACGCTGGTAATCGGTGTAACCCTCCGCTAGCACCTGCCCTTCATTAAGCAAGAGTATATCCGTGGTGGTGCTGCCGCAATCGACAAAAAGCCCGCTGTCCAGCTTTTGAGCGGTGAATAAGGCGCTGGCCAGCCAGTTAGCGGAGGCGATAGACGCATAGCGCCCGGATTCAATGTGCGGGGCTTTTAAAAAGCCTTGCCGGCCTGCAAAAACCAGTATTTCAGTTCCCGGCAACAGATCGGTCATCGTCTGGATGATTTGCTTAACGCCATGATCCCGGTTATCGAACAAATCGACCAGTTCGCCGGTCATGGTCATCGCGTGACGGTGATTTGAACCGGCCAGTTCCTGCATGATAGTGTTTACCGCATGTTGCAGTTGATCCAGCCCCTTCCATAACGGACAAGGTTGCTGATAAACGGCGATAACCTTATCCGCGCTGATTACCGCGGCTTTGACGTGAGCGCCACCTATATCCCAGCCTACGACATTAGCTTGCATTGGCTTCCTGTTTTGTTTGAACGGTAATGGATCTGTTGCATACAGGGTTGAGTATCGGGTCGCCATGCACTAACTGCAAAACGGCCTCGACAATGTTGATGCCTAAAGCATCGTATATACCGGCAAATGAGCTGGTCAGGCGGGGATTTATTTCCAGCACCCAAGTTTCTTCGGCGGTTTCTATCAAATCGATCCCGGCATATCCCCACAACTCAGGCAAAGCGAGTCCTATCTTATCGATCAATTGCTGATACTCGCCTGAGTCAGGATGATGATTAACGGCAATCTCAGCCAAGTGATATTGCCGGTTGATGAATTCAAAACGCTGCAAATTGGCGCAAATTAACCAAGCTCGGCCTTGCTTGAATAAACATGAAAGGCTGGTTTTCTTGCCTTGAAGATGGGGCTGAATGATGTATTGCTTTTTGTGTGCAGTCATCTGTTCAACATCTTGCCGGTTAGTGACGACATAACTGTCCGCACAGCCTACGCCGTCAACCGGTTTGATTATCCATTCACCGCCCGTCCCGAGCCGGTCTAAGGGCTGGGAATAACTATCGTCAAGCATCTGGGTGGGCACAGTCGCTATCTGATTTCGGTTGAGCAGCCGATAAGTCTTGAATTTGTTACCGGCAACGGCAATAGCTGCGGCAGACGACGTCAGTAACCGCTTGCCCAATGATTCGACCGTTTGGCACAGGTTTTGTAAAATACCGTCGAATTCGGGTGCTATCGGCCAGACCAGATCACATTGTTTAGCCAACTTGGAAAATTCTTCGATGGCATCATGCTCCGGCCTGATGAGAGCTGTGTTTATTCCGGGGATGTCTGCTGAGTCGTCAAGCCGCCAGTCGAGCATGACAGTGACTTCAAGACTGTCTAATTTAGTCAGATTATCCAACAACGCATGAAGCATCAAGCGACCTTCACCGGCCAGAGAATCCGGCAACTCCTGCTTATTAAAGCCGCCGCCAGTGATATACTCAAACACCAGAATTTTCACAATACTCAATTAAACACACTATTACGGCTATAAATTAGACCGTAATATTGTATCACCAGCCAAACCATGCTTTATGAAAATAATCCCGGTAATAGACTTAAAGGACGGCATCGTGGTTCACGCCCGGCAAGGCAATCGCGAACATTATCAACCGATTAATACTGCGCTGTGCCAATCGTTTGATATTTTTCAGGTGATTGAGGCGTTCCTGGGCGTTTATGCGTTCGATACCTTTTATATCGCAGACTTGGATGCGATTACCCATCAGGGCGACCATAACCAATTGATAGCTGACGTGCTGGCGCGTTTCCCTCAAATAACGTTCTGGGTAGACAAGGGTTATCAAGCCTATGAAACTAGCGTAGACCATCCCCAAAACTGCCTGCCCATTATTGGCAGTGAATCCTATAGTGATCAAACTGTTGCAGAAATTAAAGCTTACAAAAACAACTTTATTCTTTCGCTGGATTATTCAAATTCCGGTGCTTTGGGCGCGGCAAGTCTTTTTTCCGACCACACTTTTTGGCCGAAAAACATCATCATCATGACGCTGGCGCGTGTCGGCAGCAACAATGGTCCTGATCTGGACAAACTAACTGAGTTTTGCCGGCGATATCCGGGCAAAAACTTTATTGCGGCGGGCGGCATAAGAAACAAGCAAGATTTAATCGCTTTAAGCAGAGCGGGGATTGATCAGGCGCTTGTCGCCAGTGCGTTGCATTCCGGCATGCTTAAGTCTGAAGATATTGCAGAACTCCAGGCAAAGCTTCCGCTCCTGCTCCTCACCGCCCGAACCACAGGGATGTGGTGAATGCAGCTACAGCAGGAGCCTTATCTGCATTCACCACATCCTGTAGGCAAAAAAATACCCCGATTAACGGGGTATTTTTAGCATTCTTGATAACTAAATAAAACTTAGTTAGCAGCGAATGGATGTACAGCAGTACCTTTAGCAGCAACAACTTCAGCCGCAGTAGGAGTACCGGCAACAGCACGTTTCAGAGCTTCTTTAGTCGCTTCGTAGTTGTATTGTTGGATTTTAGCATCGTCTTCTGCAGCCCAGTGAATGAAAACACCAACTGATACGAATAAATCATCAGCTTCAGCAGCAGGAATTGTGCCGTCTTCAACACAATCAGCAACAGCCATAGCAACACCGCGTTGTGCTGGGCCAAACATTTGAACAGCTTGTTTTGCGCCTTTGATTGTTACTTTGTTGAACATAACAGTAGATGGTTTAACCATCAGGTTAGGTGCAACAACAGCTAACAGGCTAGAAAAGCCGTCTTTGTTGTTTGTTAAGCAGTTTGCAAATGCAGTTTCAGCTGCTGAACCACGTGGTCCAACCATCAAATCGATGTGAGCAACTTCGTTGCCTTCGCCAACCAAAGATTCGCCAACGCATAATTTATTGATTTTAGCCATGCTTAATATCCCCTGTGAAGAAAAAAATGAAAAAATTGAATCTACTATCGACATTATAAATGTCCCCTTATTTGTTTTTAACAAATTCCTTTTGAAGCCCTATTAGTAACAGGTTTGTTACTGATTAAGATCCTCTAAAAATGCCGTGAATACTGTCGCCACTATCATGTCGGCTGTCGTACCCGGATTTATACTATAAAACTTAAGCTCCTGATCCAGGCAAAAAAGCAACGGCTTTATTTGTTCAGGATTATCAGTTTTAGACAGCTCCTCACTGAGTCGAGCCATCTTGGTGGCTACCATCTCAGAGTACTGATCTCCGTATTTCCTTTCAATATGGCTGTCGGGAAACTGGCTCAGCATATCAGCATATACCGCGACTGCCGCCCAATTTCTATCGCCCCACCGATTAAAGCCCTCATTGTATCTTAAAACCGAGAAATTAAAAATATCTTTGTACCCTGTGAGGTATTGAAGCGCGATCCGATCTTTCTCGCTGGCAATTTTCATCGCCTCAAGCAAGGTAACCGATGCTTTTTCATTGACATCCTGTTCATCAGAGCTGCCTAAACCACCCGGCGATGCTAATGTTATGGCCTTAAAAACCCAGTCGGCATCGTCTATCGTTGATTCGATAAGAACCTTGCTGACCGCCTGTCTTAACGTTAATCCTGAATGCTTGTGGCTGGCCGCCTGAATCAATGGCGCACAAAGCAAAATAATACCTAAATTGGTGTTACAGCCTACCGCTTCACGCGTAGCTTTGACCGCATAATAGATTTTTTCGCCCAAGGAATAATCCGGGTTGCAAAGAGGCTCCGCGCTGACCTTGGCGCTGGTTCTGAAATCGGCCACGGTCATATCATGACCATCCACGTAAACACTGACATTGCCGGGCTTAAATGCCTGCACGTCAACCTCGCAGGCTTGCCGATAAAGCTCGCTGAGTTGCTCCGGCGAAATCGTCATGCGGCGACAGTTTTTTTGTTCATCTTGCGGGTAATTAAATCGTCCGCCATCAGCCCGGCGATACTGACGTCGCAAACGCTTTCCAGTCCTTTCCAGGCCGGTATGCTGTTAACTTCAATGACCGTGCAACGCCCTTCCCTGTCCCGGATAATATCGACCCCGGCATAATCCATAGCCAATGCAGTCGTCGCTTTAACGGCCAAATCGACCATTTCAGGTTCCAAATCAATCAGCTCGCAGGCCGCGCCACGGGCAACGTTATTGAGCCAGAATTTCCCGCGCCTTCTCATTGCGGCAACTGCTCGGCCGTTAATTACAAAAACGCGATGATCGGAAAAACCCTCGCCTTCGCAATGAACAAAGCGTTGTAGATAATAGACGCCATGACTGCCGGTCAGCCAAAATAAGTCGGTCGATTTTTCAATGCGGCGTATGCCTTCGCCCTGCGAGCCGAACAAGGGTTTGCTGATCAACAAATTACCTTGTTTTAATTCGGCTTCCGCAATCCTTAAGGCTTCGTCACGGTCGCGCAGCACCCAGGTCATCGGCGTCGGCAATCCTGCATTGTGCAATAAGAAACTGGTCATGGCTTTATCGACACTGCGTTCTACCGCATGCCCGTCATTGTAGACCGGAATCCCCATCGCCTTTAACGCATGTAGAAAATCCAGATACAACACGACTTCCTCCAGCGAGCCGCCAGGTACGCCGCGCACAAAAGCCGCATCGGGAAGCGCGTGTTCAAAGCCTGGAATAAAAATCGGCTGTCTGCCGGGTTCGATTGCAAACTGGCATTCTGTCAGCGAAACATAGTCACAGCTATAGCCGCGGCTGGCGAAGGCCAAGCTTAATTGTTTGCCATGCCAGCCGGGATCATCGGTAAAAATTACTATACGACCCACGCTACGATCTACGCTCCAAACGACTGATCCAGTAAGGCATTATCCAGCTTCCCCGCACGGAAACTTTTACCTGATTCCACCGCAGTCACAATGACACTGGCGGGACTGAACAACATCGCGTCGATCTTGAAGAAGTCGTACTCATACTGCTTGAAGATGTCCGCAAACGGTTTGCCGTAATCTTTGGAGGTTGAACTTGGCAGTTCATTAGCCAGTTTTTCAGCCGCTTCGTCGCTGCCTTTTACAAAGATATGCACTTGACCTGCGAACAGGATCGCATCATTGGTACGGCCCATCGCTTTGACAAAATTAGGGTGCGGAGGGCAGATCGGCGCACTACCGCTACCGTCGATAATGTTTTCAAGTGGGAAATGCAAGGCGTGAGCCTTATGCATGGCCACTTCAAGTACGCGCGCAACCACTTGTACGCCACCGGCCAGACTGCTGGTCGGAGTAACAATGATGGTCAGTTTGGATGGATCGACCTTGCAGGCGGCGGCGACTTTTTCAACGATTTCAACCGGCGGCACTGCATCATTTTCAATCACTAACACAGTGGCATCATGAGTGTCCTGATAATCCAGTTCCTTGTACAACTCTTCAACCGGTTCCTGCTTGCCGTCTTTCACCTTGGTCGCCATCGCACGCGCCGGGCCTGAGCCTAATGCGTAATATTTTTCATGGGACAAGCTCCAGCCTGCATATTGGCTACCCAGGCAGCCCAAAACAGGATTGCCGGTGTGTACGTTTACCGACAGCGGCCAGTTGGTTGTGTAAGGGCTGTGACTGATGGTTACGGTACCCATGCCGCCGAGGCAGATTTCAGCGATAATGCGGCCGGCTTCGATTCCGCCCGGTACCTTAATGCCCGCGTCGATAATGGTGCAGCCATTGGCTAACTTTTCCACACCTAAACGTAATTTGTCCGCATTATCGAGTAAATGCTGAACCAAGGGTTGGGTTAATTTGTTAACGCTGGCTGTATATTCCATGACGGTCATAACCTTCTAGTTTGCTAATAATAAGTTGTTGTTTAGTCCGCAGTTGTTCCACTACCGACCGTGAGTTTTTTTGGTGCGCAATAATACTGCACAATGGCTGTCCTGCGCGACACATATTGCCGGGTTTGGGCAAATCCATACACCAATCGGGCCATTCGAATCGGTCGGGAATGGTTAAATCATGATCGGCGTAAACGACTTGATAAGCCGAATGATAATCCCGCCATGCGGCGCAATACGCTACGCTATTGCGGCCTAAACACGCCTGAATATGCCTGGACAGCAAGTCCTGATCATACAACTGCATGCTGGCGGAAGGCCGGGGATTGATTTCCAGAACATAACCGCAATCATCCGCATGAATAAAATCCAGCGAATTTAAGCCTTTTAGCCTGAACGCCGGAACCATTTGTTCGAGCCAGTCTGTTATCACCGCTTTGTGTACATCCGATAGATCACAGCGATTGACCACGCCGGAAAAAACAAATTCCTGAGTCTCGCTTAAACAAACCGGCCATTGGCGGTTAAAACCGATGACTTGCATCTGCTGTCCGTCAGCCAGGAACAGCACCGAATGGGGTGTGCCTGCTTGAAATTTTTGCCAGTAAACCGGTTCTTTTGTTTCGTCATCGGCATGGTAACGTTTTATCCCGACACCGCCCTGCCCTTGCATAGGCTTTAGCAGCCAATCATCGACGTATTCAGGCACGCTGAACACAACCTCGGGATAGGGAATATTTAACTGATCCAACGTCGAAAAAAACGCCGGCTTATCCAGCTGCCGTGCAAAAACATCTGGATGGTTGCCTAGGATAATCAGGCGGTTATTCAGGTAATACAGGCTTTCGGGATAACATTCGAAACCGCTGCCGTAAATGGCATGGGTGACGGCATAGCGTTCGATAAAGCAATCTACGGCAGGCGCCAAGTCTTGCTCGGCTAATGACTTTACCTGGCGGAAATCTTCCGCGCAGCCTTGCGTGTCCAGATCGGCAAACAGATCAATGACCAGCGGCTTCAAGCCGGCGTTTTTTGCAGCCTGCGCCAGCATGCGTCCTGAACCGGCGACTATCAATATCGTTTCCACGTTACATCATGTTCTAACCAACAAAAACATCCCCGCCACTGTTCCGCGCACTGGCGACAACAAAACTCAACTTATCGAAATGCGCAAAGGCCTGTCTGGCCCGATCTGCAATCGATTCAGCCAATTGAAGCCCATCAATGGCGCAAAACCCGGTCGGCCCCCACGAAGTCTGGCCGATAGCCACCGCGCCTTGTTGCTCCAACCATTGCATGGCCGCCGCGACTTCGGGACTGGTAAAAACACCGCCCTGGGCCGAAGAGAAATGCTCGCCAACCGAGTGTTGCAGTTGGGTAATCACATCGCCGAATTTAATAATGTCGTTTTCAGCCACCGCAGGCAGGCCCTGCATCAACAGCAAATAGCATAAGCGAGCGGCTTCCTGTTGTGGAAACGGCGGCAGTTCCTTAAAAGCCTGTATTTCTTGCTGACCATGCAGCCCCTGGCCGCGCTGATCGAACACCAGAATAAACCGCCAGTCGTCCGGCACATCCATGTGCGCCAATACCGGCGGCGTGACGGTTTTTTCGCCGCGGCCGCCATCGACAACCAGGCCGCCCTGTTCAAAAACGCCGATGCCGATGCCGGAACGCAGGCCCCGGTCGGTCACGGCGGCGATTTCACGCACAGTTAGACCCAAGCCGTAAAATTCATTAAGTGCCGCACCGATTGCCAGCGACATTTGCGTGCCAGACCCCAAGCCTACATGCTCGGGTATCGCTGTTTCAATCGTGATATTAAGTTGGTCGGAAACGTGTAGCGCCTCGCATAACTTGGACACGCATTTTTTTGCACGCGGCGCGGCAGGGCCTGTAACGGTGAGATGCTCGGCACCGGTTACTGACAGGCGGGTGCTGATTTCATTAAGCGCAACGCCGATGCTGCCGAAATGCCGGCCCAATGATCCGCTTAAATCGATGAAGCCCATGTGCAATCTGGCGGGGGCTATGACTGAGACTTTAGAATGATGAACTATCAAGGTTTACGCTGTGTTGTGCTGCAAAAAATTGCAGGAAGTATACATGATCGACCTATCGGCTGCGAACTAAGCGCTGATAACGTCCGTCAATTGCGCCAAATCGCTAACCATTAAATCGCACAGTTCAATGGTCCGCGGATCGACCTGCACTGTCGACGGTATAAAAACTGAAACAGCCCCTGCTCTGGATGCCGCGACGATGCCGACATGAGAATCTTCAACCACCAAGCACCGACCGATGTCCACTTGCAACAGCTCGGCGGCTTTTAAAAAAACATCCGGTTCCGGCTTGCCGTGCTGCACGTGATCGCGGGTGACGACGATTGGAAAAACCTGTTCAATCCCAGCCAACTCCAGGCATTCCAGGGCATTTACCATCAAGCTGTTAGTCGCAAGGCAATAAGGCATGTTTTGCCGATTCAGCAATTCAAGCAACCCGGTAAAGCCGCGTTTGATTTGTATTCCGTGGACAGCAACATATTCACGCCAAAAATCGCCGCTCAAGCGCTTGAAAATTTGCAAATCGAATTCAGCCCCGCAATATTCAATCAGCTTCAGTTCGACATCGTGGTAATGCAACCCTGACAGCGACGGACAAAAATCCTCTGAAAAATCATAGCCCATCGCATGCGCTGCCCGTTGCCAGGCGATCATGAACGTACTCTCGGTATCCAGAACCAGTCCGTCCATATCGAATATAACCGCAGAAAAATCGGCCAACTTAATCACTGAATAACCTTGATGTATTCCCCATGCGCTTCACGGCTGGAACCGACCACGATGCGCTTCAGGCCTTGTTCCGATTGCTCCAGTACGCCGGAGACTTCCACGATCTCGCCGCTGACAGCCTGCCCGGTATAGGTTGCCGTAAAGCTGACGATAGAACTGACTTGCTGATGGTCTATCTTAAATTCAGCCGGGTAATCGAATGCGCGAGCATCGTCGACCACCCTGCACTGCAAGGTAATCGCCCCGCATTTTTGGTAATTGACCGCCTCAGACCGTGCGCAATGATCGATAAAATTCAAATCGAATTTCCGCCCGTTAATCACAGCCTTGTTGCATTTGCGCCGTTCGTGCCAGATATAGTTGTCAAGACTCAAATCGCAGGACCGGCGTTCGTATGATTGTTGCCAATCCCGATCATTCAAGGACTGCAAATGCCCCTGCTCGATCAGCTTGCGCGTAATAGCCCGGCATTGGTGAAAAACCTCCCGGACGTAACAGACCAAATCAATATCCGAACCTTGATTTTGCACGCCGACCAATATGGAACCCGTGACCCCGGTTTGCGCCAGATCCAGCCCATGTTGCCCAAATAATTCACATAATCGGAACAAATCCCGCTCGATAGCGTCATGCTGACTTGCCCGCATAACCTGCTGCAACCGGTGTTTGGGTTGATGATGCTTGACGATCCTGTCTACGGCGACCGCATGCAAATGCGCATCCAAAACCGGGGAATAATGCAGATAATCGGGATGCTGCTGTTTCAGGATAGTATTGGCTTGTTCAGTCGCAACCTTTTTCCAACCCGAAGAGGTAAGCACATAGCGTAAAAAACACAGCGCCTTGCCGTCTTCCAGGCCCTGTGCCACCACGGCAAAAATAAGCCCCTCGGCGGTTTCAATAAAATCTTTGGCAAAAAACATGCTTGGAATAAATCACTCGAAAATATAATCGCATATATTAACCGATATGGCGTAAGCGAAGGTTATGAAGGACACAACGCTTAGTAACTGATGTTTTCTCGTTCCCACGCGCTATGTTACTGCCGTTAAGTTAAGTTCAAATGGAGTGCAAGGCTGGCCTTGCGCTCCAGCCGCTGGAATAACTTGGCGGATTCAACTCCGAAGTGCATTCTACGCACTCCATTACCGCGCGACAAATAGGACAAAAACTATCCGAGCGCAACATCAATTACGAGAGCAGATTGCGGCGACCACAAATAAAGTAGAAGCGTACAACGGATTTTCCAAATGGCTGTTTTTCGGTGGCGAAGGCGTGATTGCTGATAATGATCCCGAAGAACAGGAAAAGGTCATCAAATATATGATTTGGTTGTTAATGCCGTGATATTTCAAATATGTGGTCGATCAGACACGTATTCTGCGAATACTGAAGAAAGAGGGATTCCCGGTAAATCGGGAGAGCGTGGCAACACTCAGTCCATACGTCACGGGTCATATCAAGCGTTTTGGCGATTACATTATCGATTCAAACGCCATTCCAGAGCCGATAGATCCGACGTTGCCTATATAAATCAACCGGAATTTATCCTATGTCCTATTTTCACACGTATGTCGGTTGTACCCGTTTAATAGCTGAAATTTACAACGTTGATAATGCCGTTCTGTATCATTTTATCGATAACCTGTTGCACGCAAACATCCAACTCCTCTGTGCCGGTATCAACGGTGAGCTCGCAATTTTCAGGCGCTTCGTAGGGCGAGGTGATGCCGGTGAATTCGGCTAATTGTCCTGCACGGGCCTTCTTGTACAGGCCTTTTACATCGCGCAATTCGCAAATTTCGATAGGCGTGTCGCAATAAATTTCGATAAAGTCGCCCGGCTCCACTATGCCGCGAACACGCTCACGGTCTGCACAATAAGGGGAGATGAACGCGGTGAGAACAATAGTGCCGGCCTCCATAAACATCTTGGCCATTTCGCCGATACGGCGAATGTTTTCCTGGCGGTCTTGCGCCGAAAAACCCAGGTCAGCGCACAAACCGTGGCGCACGTTATCGCCATCCAGCACGAAAGTGCGGCAACCCCGATGGTGCAGCTCTTCTTCGACCGCATGAGCCAGCGTGGATTTGCCTGACCCGGATAATCCGGTAAACCATAAAATAACGCCGCGATGCCCGTTTAGGGCTTCGCGCTGAACCCGTTTAATGGTAGCGTCATGCCAGACGATATGGTTTGAAACAGGCCTATGTACCCTTTGCCCAGGGAACATAGGCGAACTCCTTTTTGCTTTTTCGAAATTGCGGCTTCTATCCGCGCTGCCGCCCAATTCAATATCGCCCAATCTTAACTCCAAGTGCTCGCCAGTCTCGATCAACTGTGGTTTATTCATCAACCGTTCCTCATCAGTACGTGGAAAAACTCAATGCCGGTCTGGAGCTGAATTGCTCCAACACAATGTGGACGATTGGCTTTAATTTTCTCCTCATGGCTGCCGGCTACCCCATCGGGAAAAAGAATTTCAAATGACGCACACAACGTTATACCATAGCGGTTAATGGTTACTTTTAGCGGAGCTTCACCTTGAAAAACCTTTTAGCCTTGATTTTGATAATGCTGCTTGGCAATAGCGTCTTTGCCGCAGACACAATAATTGAAGTAATCCCGCTGACCAATAGACCGGCTTCCGAGATTGTGCCGCTGTTGGCCCCGTTGCTTGGAGATAGCGCCCAACTTGTTGATAACGGTTCCAATCTACTGGTCAAGACTACGCCCGACCGATTGGCCGAAATCAAGTCCGTCGTCAAGCAACTGGATGTCCGCCAAAGCAATCTGTCCATCACCCTCATTCAAAGCAAACAGACTACCGCCGCCGAACTTAACGCAGCCACAGGAATCAATCTGAAGGTTGCCGGGGGGAATTCATCAAAATCCGGCGGCAGCATGGGCGTTGATGTCTATCAGACTCAAGCCAAAAGCACCGATGAAAGCACCCAAACCGTTAGAACGCTGGATGGCGTACCGGCCCACATTAATGTCGGCAGCACTTATCTAAGACAAAATTTTCCCGGCTATTTTTACCCCTCGACTACCGAATATATCGAAGCGACCACCGGTTTTGAGGTAACCCCCAGACTGACCGGACAGCAGGTTATTCTTAGCGTCTCGCCGTGGTCGGAAAAAATGAACGGCCGTGGACAAATCGACACCCAGAATATGCAATCAACACTCAGAGTTAATCTGGGCGAATGGGTGGAGCTCGGGGGAGTTGGAGACAACAACGGGGGCAACTCAAACAGCAAAATTGTTACTACGCGCCGAGTTGACAAGAACCAGCGGCATATTTTAATTAAAGTCGACCGGGTTGATTAAGGGGTCTTGTTGCAAAACTAAAACCGGACCGGCAACGCAAAAGGTTGGTCCGCCCTGAGGCCTTGATTAGTCCGTCAATGCAGCCAGCCTCTGCTCCAGAGTTTTATGGAGGGTTTGGTATTTTGCCCAAACAGCCCGGCTATCGAGACGCTGATCGGCTTCGATGCATTCCTTCAGCAGAGCTGTCTTAGCCTCATCCGACAAGCCGCGCTCCCCCATCGGATACAGGATATTGTCTTCCTTAAAAATATGTTCTTTCTTAGATTCAACTCATAAGTGCAATCGGCACTAATCGGAAAAGAAAAAGGTTAACTGATATAGTTTCACGCTTTTTTCAATCCGACCAAAGACGAGAAAGCGCATGAGAAACTATAAAC